>NZ_JADBRS010000012.1:0-1637 GCF_014930775.1 Enterobacter cloacae complex sp. P38RS | reverse complement strand
CGTCGCTGCCGCAGCTTCGGTGCATGGTTTAGCCCCGTTACATCTTCCGCGCAGGCCGACTCGACCAGTGAGCTATTACGCTTTCTTTAAATGATGGCTGCTTCTAAGCCAACATCCTGGCTGTCTGTGCCTTCCCACATCGTTTCCCACTTAACCATGACTTTGGGACCTTAGCTGGCGGTCTGGGTTGTTTCCCTCTTCACGACGGACGTTAGCACCCGCCGTGTGTCTCCCGTGATAACATTCTTCGGTATTCGTAGTTTGCATCGGGTTGGTAAGCCGGGATGGCCCCCTAGCCGAAACAGTGCTCTACCCCCGAAGATGAGTTCACGAGGCGCTACCTAAATAGCTTTCGGGGAGAACCAGCTATCTCCCGGTTTGATTGGCCTTTCACCCCCAGCCACAGGTCATCCGCTAATTTTTCAACATTAGTCGGTTCGGTCCTCCAGTTAGTGTTACCCAACCTTCAACCTGCCCATGGCTAGATCACCGGGTTTCGGGTCTATACCCTGCAACTTAACGCCCAGTTAAGACTCGGTTTCCCTGCGGCTCCCCTATACGGTTAACCTTGCTACAGAATATAAGTCGCTGACCCATTATACAAAAGGTACGCAGTCACACCACGAAGGTGCTCCCACTGCTTGTACGTACACGGTTTCAGGTTCTTTTTCACTCCCCTCGCCGGGGTTCTTTTCGCCTTTCCCTCACGGTACTGGTTCACTATCGGTCAGTCAGGAGTATTTAGCCTTGGAGGATGGTCCCCCCATATTCAGACAGGATACCACGTGTCCCGCCCTACTCTTCGAGTTCACAACCTGTGCATTTTCGTGTACGGGACTGTCACCCTGTACCGTGCGACTTTCCAGACGCTTCCACTAACACACAAGCTGATTCAGACTCCGGGCTGCTCCCCGTTCGCTCGCCGCTACTGGGGGAATCTCGGTTGATTTCTTTTCCTCGGGGTACTTAGATGTTTCAGTTCCCCCGGTTCGCCTCGTTAACCTATGTATTCAGTTAACGATAGTGTGACGGATCACACTGGGTTTCCCCATTCGGACATCGACGGGTCAAAGGTTCATATCACCTCGCCGTCGCTTTTCGCAGATTAGCACGTCCTTCATCGCCTCTGACTGCCAGGGCATCCACCGTGTACGCTTAGTCGCTTAACCTCACAACCCGAAGATGTTTCTTTCGATTCACCATCGACTTGCGAAAATTTGAGAGACTCGAACACACATTAACTGTGTGTCGTTTCAATTTTCAGCTTGATCCAGATTTTTAAAGAGCAAAACTTCGCAGTGCACCTTTTCAGGTTCACTCTGAAGTTTTCTTGTGTTCGCAGTAAAAGATGGTGGAGCTATGCGGGATCGAACCGCAGACCTCCTGCGTGCAAAGCAGGCGCTCTCCCAGCTGAGCTATAGCCCCATCGTTTTGCCAACCTCTTCAAATTTGCTTCGCAAATTTGGTAGGCCTGAGTGGACTTGAACCACCGACCTCACCCTTATCAGGGGTGCGCTCTAACCACCTGAGCTACAAGCCTGCAGAGATTTTTACTGCTGTTTTTCATCAGACAATCTGTGTGAGCACTACAAAGGCAGGTTCTTTAAGGTAAGGAGGTGATCCAACCGCAGGTTCCC
>NZ_JADBRS010000010.1:0-177756 GCF_014930775.1 Enterobacter cloacae complex sp. P38RS | reverse complement strand
ACCATGGGTAAAGGATGTTAAAAAGTGTTCACCATGTCCCCGAACACCTGTCTACCATGTCCCCGGACTGTACACTCAAAGGGGAGAGGGTTAACACACTTTTGTGACTCAATAGTTAAAAAATATGATGTGACACGTAAAATCCAGCATTTTACTCTTCCGCCTTTCCCCGCTTTCCTTGATACTCAACCAGGCAAACAAATATTTACATCCTGAAATAAATGTGACTTAGAGCACATCCAGGATGGAACACAATTTCACTTAGGAATTTAGTATGAGCACACAATCTAAGGGCCTGCTTGCGCGTCTGACGCAGGGTAGCTTGGTTAAACAAATCCTGGTAGGTCTGGTTCTGGGTATTCTGCTGGCGCTGGTGTCAAAACCTGCCGCGGAAGCGACGGGGCTTCTCGGAACGCTTTTCGTGGGCGCGCTGAAGGCCGTTGCGCCGGTGCTGGTACTGATGCTGGTCATGGCTTCTATCGCCAATCACCAACACGGACAAAAAACCAACATTCGCCCGATTCTCTTTTTATATCTGCTGGGCACGTTTTCTGCTGCGCTGACCGCAGTGGTCTTTAGCTTCCTCTTCCCCTCCACGCTACATCTGACCTCTGCGGCGGGCGACGTCACGCCGCCTTCAGGCATTGTGGAAGTGCTGCGCGGCCTGCTGATGAGCATGGTTACGAACCCCATTGATGCCCTGCTGAATGCCAACTACATTGGCATCCTGGTGTGGGCGATCGGCCTGGGCTTCGCCCTGCGTCACGGCAACGAAACGACGAAAAACCTGGTCAACGACATGTCCAACGCCGTGACCTTTATCGTTAAGGTCGTGATTCGCTTTGCGCCCATCGGTATCTTCGGCCTGGTGTCGTCTACCCTGGCCACAACCGGCTTTGACGCGCTGTGGGGCTACGCGCAGCTGCTGATAGTGCTGGTCGGCTGTATGCTGCTGGTGGCGCTGGTGATCAACCCGCTGCTGGTGTTCTGGCAGATCCGCCGTAACCCGTATCCGCTGGTGCTCACCTGCCTGCGCGAGAGCGGCGTATACGCCTTCTTCACCCGCAGCTCGGCGGCAAACATTCCGGTCAACATGGCGCTGGCAGAGAAGCTGAACCTGGATCGCGATACCTATTCCGTGTCGATCCCGCTGGGTGCGACCGTGAACATGGCGGGTGCGGCGATCACCATCACCGTGCTGACCCTGGCGGCCGTGCAAACGCTGGGTATTCCTGTGGATCTGCCAACGGCGCTGCTGCTGAGCGTGGTGGCGTCGCTGTGTGCCTGTGGCGCATCCGGCGTGGCGGGCGGTTCGCTGCTGCTGATCCCGCTGGCGTGCAATATGTTCGGCATCCCGAACGAGATCGCCATGCAGGTTGTGGCCGTCGGCTTCATCATCGGCGTGCTGCAGGACTCCTGCGAAACCGCGCTGAACTCCTCTACCGACGTGCTGTTCACCGCAGCGGCCTGTCAGGCGGAAGACGCGCGTTTAGCGAAGAACGCGCTGCGAGGTTAACAGCAAAACGGCAACCCTGAGGTTGCCGTTTTTAGTGTTTGTACCCTCTCCCTGTGGGAGAGGGTCAGGGTGAGGGCATCAGGCCGCACCGATTAAAGTTCAGTAGGTCGGGTAAGCGCTAGCGCCACCCGACAAAACACTTAAAGCGTCACACCACTCTTAAAGATCGCCAGCTCGCGGAAGTCGTTCTTCTCGTTACAGGTCTGCCTGCCGTTAGCAAACTCCACGATAGTATCCACGAACTCCGTCAGCAGCTGCGGCATCGCTTTGCCGTGGATCAGCTGGCCTGCGTCGAAATCGATCCAGTGCTTTTTCTTCGCCGCCAGCTCGCTGTTGGTGGCGATTTTGACCGTCGGCACAAAACCGCCGTACGGCGTACCGCGACCGGTGCTGAACAACACCATGTGACAACCCGCCCCCGCCAGCGCGCTGGTGGCGACCGCATCGTTGCCCGGTGCGCTCAGCAGGTTCAGGCCGTGGGTTTTCAGGCGTTCACCGTAGCGCAGAACGTCCACCACCTGGCTGGCCCCCGCTTTCTGGGTGCAGCCGAGGGATTTCTCCTCCAGCGTGGTGATTCCGCCCGCCTTGTTCCCCGGCGACGGGTTCTCGTAAATCGGCTGATTGTGGGCAATGAAGTACTGTTTGAAGTCGTTCACCATGGTGACGGTCTTCTCAAACGTCTCTTCGTCGCGGCAGTGGCTCATCAGAATGCGCTCCGCGCCAAACATCTCCGGCACTTCGGTCAGCACCGTCGTGCCGCCGTTGGCAATCACGTAATCCGAGAAGCGGCCCAGCATTGGGTTAGCGGTAATGCCGGAAAGACCGTCAGACCCGCCGCACTCCAGGCCAAACTTCAGCTCGCTCAGCCTGCCCGGCTCGCGCCTGTCGTGGCGCATCACCTCATACAGCTGATGCAGCTGCTCAACGCCCGCTTCCACTTCGTCGTCCTGATGCTGGCACACCATGAAGTGAACGCGCGCAGGGTCGAATTTTCCCAGCGTGTCGCGGAAGGCGTCGACCTGGTTGTTCTCGCAGCCGAGGCCGATCACCAGCACCGCGCCCGCATTCGGGTGGCGCACCATGTTTTGCAGCATGGTGCGGGTGTTGATGTGGTCGTCACCCAGTTGGGAACAGCCGTAGGTGTGGCTGAACAGATGTACCCCGTCGATGCCCTCGGCATCGTGGGTCTCCTTCAGAAAGCGGGTCTGGATCTGACGCGCAATGCCGTTCACGCAGCCGACGGTCGGCAGGATCCACAGCTCGTTGCGGATCCCCACATCACCGTTTGCGCGACGGTAGATTTGCACCTCACGATCCCCCGCCTGCACGCCTGCCTTCGGTAGTTCAGGCTGATAGCTGTACTCGTCCAGATCGCTGAGATTGGTGCGGGTATTGTGGGAATGAATATATTCACCCGGCGCAATATCCGCCAGCGCATGGCCGATGGGCAAACCGTACTTCACCACGTTCTCCCCTTTTGCAATGGGGATCAGGGCAAACTTGTGTCCACGTCCAATGGCCTGGCGCAACGTGACCGACTGGTTATCGAAGGCTACTTCCGTGCCTTCGGTTAAATCTGCCAGCGCGACGGCCACGTTATCCAGCGAATGGATTTTGATGTATTGCATATCAACCTCAGACGGCCTTAGTTCAGTTCAATGGCGAAGTAGTCACGCGCATTGTTAAAGCAGATGTTTTTCACCATTTCGCCCAGCAGCTGGAGATCCGCTGGCGCTTCGCCCGCATGCACCCAGCGGCCAATCATCTGGCACAGAATGCGGCGGAAATATTCATGACGGGTATAGGACAGGAAGCTGCGGCTGTCGGTCAGCATACCTACGAAGCGGCTTAACAGACCGAGCTGCGCCAGCTGCGTCATCTGACGCTCCATGCCGTCTTTCTGATCGTTGAACCACCAGCCGGATCCGAACTGCATCTTGCCTGGCATCCCCTCGCCCTGGAAGTTGCCGACCATGGTGCCCAGCACTTCGTTATCGCGCGGGTTCAGGCAGTACAGAATGGTTTTCGGCAGCAGGTTTTGCTCGTTCTGTTTGCTCAGCAGTTTTGACAGCTCTTCCGCCAGCGGACGATCGTTGATGGAGTCAAAGCCCACGTCCGCGCCCAGCAGTTTGAACTGGCGCTGGTTGTTATTGCGCAGCGCACCGATGTGGTACTGCTGTACCCAGCCGCGATGGGCGTATTCCGCGCCGAGGAACACCAGCACCGCGGTTTTGAACTGCGCTACTTCATGCTGGCTAAGCGATTCACCGGAGAGGCGACGCGCCAGGATGCTGTCCAGTTCGGCTTCGTTGGATTCCGCGAACAGCACCACGTCCAGCGCATGGTCAGAGACTTTACAGCCGTGCGCCGCGAAGTGGTCCAGGCGTTTGGTCAGCGCGGTTTGCAGATCGGCGAAACGACGGATGTCGGTATCGGACACTTCCGCCAGCTTCGCCATGTAGTCGGTGAAGGTGGCCTGTTCGATGTTGAAGGCTTTGTCCGGGCGCCAGCTTGGCAGCACTTTAATGTCAAAAGAGGTGTCTTTGGCGACAACGGCATGATGCTCCAGGGAGTCAATCGGATCGTCGGTGGTGCCCACCATCTTCACGTTCATCTGCTTCATGATGCCGCGCGCGGAGAAGTTATCCTGCGCCAGCAGTTCGTTGCACTGGTCCCAGATTTCATCCGCCGTAGCGGGAGAAAGCAGCTTGCCGGTGATGCCAAACGGACGACGCAATTCGAGGTGCGTCCAGTGGTAAAGCGGGTTGCCGATAGTGTGCGGAACGGTCGCCGCCCAGGCGTCAAACTTCTCGCGATCGGTCGCGTCGCCGGTACACAGTCGCTCGGCCACGCCGTTGGTGCGCATTGCGCGCCATTTATAGTGATCACCCTTCAGCCAGATATCATACAGGTTTTTGAAACGGTAATTTTCGGCAACCTGCTGCGGGGGTAAGTGGCAGTGGTAGTCGAAAATCGGCTGGTCTTTAGCGTAGTCATGGTAAAGGCGGCGGGCAAATTCGGTATCTAATAGAAAATCGTCGGTCATAAACGGCGTCATTATCGTCTTCCTCATTACGGGAGCGTCAGAAAGCGTATGTTCATATGCTGCAAAGTTATCACACCAATTTCCACCCACCGAAGCTTTTTTCGTGAGTGAGATCAATAAACGCTAACAAATAACTTACCCTCAATGGGGTAAACCCTTCTACAGGCCGCGCCGTTGCTGGCTTTGCGCGCAGCGATTAATGCCCCTACAAAGAATCATACATTTGTGATGTCACTCACCTTTTAAAGTTGTATGACAAGTTATCGTTTCGCCGTCGCAAACACTAAGCCGACGGAATGCGTTACCGGTGTGAGACACATCGGATTTAACGGTACGGATACCGACTTATGCACGCTTACTTATGGCAAGGTTCGGGCCGTTCCGGGACATTCTCCCGGCTACGCCCCTCCCGTTACACAACTGCTCCCGGCAACGGTTGAGAGGTTGCCGTGCTCTGGCGCGGAAATAACATAACGATGAGGTTTTAGATGCGTAAAATTAGAGGGTTACGTTGGTATATGATCGCGCTGGTGACGCTGGGCACCGTGCTGGGCTACCTGACACGTAACACCGTGGCAGCCGCGGCGCCGACGTTGATGGAAGAGCTGCATATCTCCACGCAGCAATACTCTTACATCATCGCGGCCTATTCTGCCGCTTACACCGTCATGCAGCCTGTTGCTGGGTATGTTCTCGATATTCTGGGTACCAAAATCGGCTATGCCTTCTTCGCCATCGCCTGGGCGGTATTCTGCGGTGCAACCGCACTGGCAGGCAGCTGGGGCGGTCTGGCGCTGGCCCGTGGCGCGGTCGGTGCGGCAGAAGCCGCAATGATCCCGGCGGGGCTGAAAGCCAGCTCTGAGTGGTTCCCGGCAAAAGAACGTTCCATCGCGGTGGGCTACTTCAACGTGGGCTCGTCCATCGGCGCAATGATTGCGCCGCCGCTGGTGGTGTGGGCCATCGTGATGCACAGCTGGCAGATGGCATTCATTATCTCTGGCGTGCTGAGCTTTGCCTGGGCAATGGCGTGGCTGGTTTTCTATAAACACCCGCGCGATCAGAAAACACTCTCCGAGGAAGAACGCGAATACATTATTGGTGGTCAGGAAGCGCAGCATCAGACCAACAATGGCAAGAAGATGTCCGTCTGGCAGATCCTGGGCACCCGTCAGTTCTGGGGTATCGCCCTGCCGCGCTTCCTGGCTGAACCGGCCTGGGGTACCTTCAACGCGTGGATCCCACTGTTTATGTTTAAAGTCTACGGCTTTAACCTGAAAGAGATCGCGATGTTCGCCTGGATGCCGATGCTGTTCGCTGACCTGGGCTGTATCGTAGGCGGCTACCTGCCACCGCTGTTCCAGCGCTGGTTTGGGGTGAACCTGATTGTTTCCCGTAAGATGGTGGTGACCATGGGCGCCCTGCTGATGATTGGCCCGGGCATGATCGGCCTGTTCACCAGTCCGTATGTGGCTATCGCCCTACTGTGCATCGGTGGATTTGCGCACCAGTCCCTGTCCGGCGCGCTGATTACGCTCTCCTCTGACGTCTTCGGTCGCAACGAAGTGGCCACCGCCAACGGCCTGACCGGGATGGCCGCCTGGACCGCAAGTACGATGTTTGCGCTGGTCGTCGGCGCACTGGCGGATACCATCGGCTTCAGCCCGCTGTTCGCGGTACTGGCTATCTTCGACCTGATGGGCGCGGTGGTTATCTGGACGGTGCTGAAAAGCAAATCCGCAGAGGAGCTGGCGAAAGAGTCTCTCGGGCGACCGGCTACGCAGAGTTAGCGAAAATGCGTTTTACCGAAGCCGCCCCCGGGCGGCTTTTTTAATGGCAAAATCTGGAGAGTATCCCGTGAAAGTGGTATAACAAATCATCTGCCGTACCCTGCCTGGAGCGCATATGGAAATCACCGAACCACGTCGTTTATATCAACAACTTGCTGCCGAGCTGAAAGATCGCATCGAGCAAGGGGTCTATCTTGTCGGTGATAAACTTCCCGCCGAGCGCTTTATCGCGGATGAAAAAAGCGTAAGCCGAACCGTGGTGCGCGAAGCGATTATCATGCTGGAAGTGGAAGGCTACGTTGAGGTACGCAAAGGTTCCGGCATTCACGTTATTTCTAATCAGCCTAAACACTCTCCGGTGGCGGATGAAAGTCTAGAATTCGCCAGCTACGGTCCGTTTGAGCTGCTCCAGGCTCGCCAGCTGATCGAAAGCAATATTGCCGAATTTGCCGCCACGCAGGTGACCAAGCAGGACATCATGAAGCTGATGGAGATCCAGGAGAACGCTCGCAAGGAAAAATGTTTCCGTGATTCCGAGTGGGACCTGCAGTTTCACGTTCAGGTCGCCCTGGCAACCCAGAATACAGCGCTGGCGGCAATCGTTGAGAAAATGTGGACTCAGCGCGTTCACAACCCGTACTGGAAAAAACTTCACGATCATATTGATTCCCGTACCGTGGACAACTGGTGTGACGACCACGATCAAATTCTTAAGGCGCTGATTCGTAAAGACCCCCACGCCGCGAAGCTCGCCATGTGGCAGCACCTGGAAAACACCAAGCAGATGCTCTTCAATGAAACCAGCGACGACTTCGAATTTAACGCTGACCGTTATCTTTTTGCCGATAATCCTGTCGTTCATCTCGATACGGCCCCGAGCGGCGCAAAATAGGCGACCTTTCTACCGGCAGGCGCTTCGCTGCGCCTCCCCGCCTGAATGGGTAAGCAAAACATATATAGTGTCAGCCTTTGTAAAATCCCTCGCTCACTTTCAGGGCTTACGCCAAAATCACCTCACCCTGCAAATTCTGTGACGCAGAACGTTGGGCTTTGTTACAATTGGATTCACTTCGTTATTTTGAAGTTAGTGCTTGCTAACCAGCCAATTAACAGGGAACAGTGTTGGCCACACCGCAATGTGTCCGCGAGCGACCATAATGAAATCACAACAATGTCGCCGTGCTGTTTGTCCCGGATAACAGGCGAGACGTTAACCGATTTCCAGGAACACTGAATGGAACTTTTGACCCAACTGCTGCATGCCCTTTGGGCGCAGGATTTTGAAACGCTGGCCAACCCTTCCATGATTGGCATGCTCTATTTTGTCTTGTTTATGATTCTGTTCCTTGAGAATGGTTTGCTGCCTGCAGCCTTCTTGCCGGGTGACAGTTTGCTGGTGCTTGTCGGCGTGCTGTGTGCTAAAGGCGCAATGGCGTTCCCGCAAACCATTTTATTACTGACCGTCGCGGCCAGCCTTGGCTGCTGGGTGAGCTATATCCAGGGAAGATGGCTGGGCAATACCCGAATAGTACAGAACTGGCTTTCCCATCTGCCTGCGCACTATCACCAGCGGGCACACCACCTGTTCCATAAGCATGGGCTTTCCGCGCTGCTGATTGGCCGCTTTATCGCTTTTGTGCGCACCCTGCTGCCCACCATTGCCGGGCTGTCCGGGTTGAGCAGCGCACGCTTCCAGTTCTTCAACTGGATGAGCGGCCTGTTATGGGTTCTGATCCTGACGACGCTGGGCTATGCGCTGGGTAAGACGCCGGTCTTCATGAAATATGAAGATCAGCTGATGTCCTGCCTGATGCTGCTGCCTGTTGTTCTGCTGGTCTTCGGCCTGATCGGCTCGCTGGTTGTCCTGTGGAAGAAAAAATACGGAGCGCGAGGTTAACGATGGTTATCTCACCGCTCGCCATGCGCCGCTTTGCCTGTGCCTTTATTGCACTGGTGATGCTCAGCGCCGTACTGCTGGCCTGGAACACACTTTCACATCAGGACGCTACGCTGGCCATTCGCCCGGTAAACCAGGGGGGCGGTGTGCCTGACGGTTTTTCTGTCTGGCATCATCTGGATGCAAACGGCATCCGCTTTAAAAGCATCACCCCGCAGGACGATGTTTTACTGATTAAGTTTGATTCCCGTGCGCAGAGCGCTGCCGCGAAAGCGGTTCTTGACCGTACGCTGCCGCACGGCTATATCATTGCCCAGCAGGAAGATGACAACCCGCCAGCCGCGTGGTTATCATTGATTCGCGATACGTCGCATCGGTTTGGATAACTTCCTGGATTCCGAATCTTTTCACTCACTTTGGTGAATCCCCCGTTTACTTACTATGCTTAAGTACGCGGAGCACCCCTCGAATGTACTCCGCATCATTTTGGATAGCGGCTAACCCCGCAGCACAATGGAAGGTTTCGATAATGAAATTCCGCATGACCCTGGCTCTGGCCCTTTTTTCTTTAAGCACAACGACCTTCGCAAACTCTCTCTGTCAGGAGAAAGAACAGGATATTCAGCGTGAGATCGGTTATGCCGAAAAGCATAACAATCAGCACCGTGTTGATGGTCTCAAAAAAGCGCTGAGCGAAGTGAAAGCGAACTGTTCAGACAGCAAGCTGCGTGCCGATCACCAAAAGAAAATCGCTGAACAGAAGGACGAGATAGCCGAGCGCCGTCAAGACCTGCAGGAAGCGAAAGAGAAAGGGGATGCGGAAAAAATTGCTAAGCGCGAGAAGAAGTTGAAAGAGGCGCAGGACGACCTGAAAGCGCTGGAAGCTCGCGATTATTGAGTTAACGGAAATCTCAACAGGAGAGAATCATGTCAAAAGATACGACGTCTGAACATCTGCGCGCTGAACTGAAATCCCTGGCCGATACCCTTGAAGAGGTGCTGAACTCCTCTGCCGATAAGTCGAAAGAAGAAGTAAGCAAGCTGCGCAGCAAAGCGGAGCAGGCGCTGAAAGAGAGCCGCTACCGCCTGGGTGAAACCGGTGATGCACTGGCGAAACAGACCCGTGAAGCGGCTGCGCGTGCAGATGAATATGTGCGCGACAATCCATGGACGGGAGTTGGTATTGGTGCCGCAGTGGGTGTGGTACTGGGTGTCCTGCTGACGCGTCGTTGATATGGAAGATCCTCGTCACGCACAAGGGCCTGCTAATAACGTCCTCGGCATCGGCCAGCGTATTTTAACGACGCTGGTTGGGATTGCCGAAACGCGCGTCCGGCTGGCAGTGGTCGAACTGGAAGAGGAGAAAGCGAACCTCTTCCAGATGCTGCTGATGCTCGGGCTGACCATGCTCTTCGCCGCGTTTGGTCTGATGAGCCTGATGGTGTTAATCATCTGGGCCATTGACCCGCAGTATCGACTTAACGCGATGATTGCCACGACCGTCGTTCTGCTGGTCGCGGCGCTGATTGGCGGCATATGGACGATGCGTAAAGCGCGCAGGTCCACTTTCCTGCGCCACACGCGCCAGGAACTGGCTAACGATCGCGCCCTGCTGGAGGATGACAAGCCGTGAGCGATAAAGCGGAACGTCAGAAGCGAAAAGCGTACCTGTTAAGTCAGATCCAGCAGCAGCGGCTGGATCTGTCTGCCAGCCGCCGTGACTGGATCGACGCGACGCGACGGTTTGACCGTGGCTGGAATACCTTCCTGAGCCTGCGTTCGTGGGCGCTGGTCGGCAGCAGCGTGATGGCTATCTGGACGGTTCGTCATCCGAATATGCTCATCCGCTGGGCCCGACGCGGTTTTGGTGCCTGGAGCGCCTGGCGTCTGGTCAAAGCAACGTTGCGGCAACAACAGCTGCGGTGATAAACGCAAAACGGTAACTCAGGTTACCGTTTTTGTTTTTGCCCTTCTCCCCGTGGGCTGAGGGCACAAGCGCGCACCTGCCCTTACTCAATATCTTTGAAGAAGATTGACAGTTTTCCTTGCTAACAATTGCTACCCGCCCCGTTTACACTCCTCTCCATCGACAGCAGAGCCGCGGTATCTACCCGGAATTGCAGACAAATAATGTTCAGCCGCTTATGTGGTTTCCTGGAGAGTAAAATGAAAAAATTAGAAGATGTTGGTGTACTGGTCGCGCGTATTCTGATGCCAATTCTGTTTATCGTGGCAGGCTGGGGCAAAATCACCGGATATGCGGGTACCCAGCAGTATATGGAAGCCATGGGCGTTCCGGGGTTCCTGCTGCCGCTGACCATTCTGCTTGAGTTCGGCGGCGGTCTTGCAGTCCTGTTCGGCTTCCTGACCCGCACCACCGCGCTGTTTACCGCAGGCTTCACCCTGCTGACCGCGTTCATCTTCCACAGCAACTTTGCGGAAGGCGTGAACTCACTGATGTTTATGAAAAACCTGACCATCGCGGGTGGCTTCCTGCTGCTGGCGATCACCGGCCCAGGCGCATACAGCATCGACCGCGTTCTGAATAAGAAATGGTAAGCACGCTATACTGAATAAACACAAAGCGAGGAGACATCTCCTCGCTTTTGCTATCTGACGGAGGAGTAAAAAATGGGACAACTCGTAGACGGCGTCTGGCAGGATGTCTGGTATGACACCAAATCCACCGGTGGACGCTTTAAGCGCTCTGTTTCGGCCTTCCGTAACTGGCTGACCGCCGACGGCGCCCCCGGCCCGAGTGGCGAAGGGGGCTTCGCGGCGGAGAAAGATCGTTATCATCTGTACGTTTCCCTCGCCTGCCCGTGGGCGCACCGCACGCTGATCGTGCGCAAGCTAAAAGGCCTCGAATCCTTCATTCCGGTTTCAGTCGTCAACCCGTTGATGCTGGAAAACGGCTGGACGTTTGACAGTGATTTCCCCGCCGCGACCGGTGATGACCTGTATCACCACGATTTCCTCTACCAGCTCTATCTGCGCGCCGATCCGCACTACACCGGACGCGTGACCGTGCCGGTGCTGTGGGACAAGAAAAACCAGACGATCGTCAGCAATGAGTCCGCGGAAATCATCCGCATGTTCAATACCGCGTTTGATGCGCACGGCGCCCGCGCCGGGGATTACTACCCGGTTGAACTGCGCGATAAGATTGACGAGCTGAACAGCTGGATTTACGACAACGTCAACAACGGTGTCTATAAGGCCGGTTTCGCCACCAGCCAGGAAGCCTATGACGAAGCGGTCGGAAAGGTGTTTGAATCGCTGGAGCGCCTGGAGCAGATCCTGGGCCAGCATCGCTACCTGACGGGCGATCGCCTGACGGAAGCGGACATTCGCCTGTGGACCACGCTGGTTCGCTTTGACCCGGTCTATGTCACCCACTTTAAGTGCGATAAACACCGCATCAGCGACTACCTGAACCTGTATGGTTTCCTGCGAGACATCTACCAGATGCCGGGGATCGCGGAGACGGTCGATTTTGACCATATTCGCACCCACTATTTCCGCAGCCACAAGACCATCAACCCGACGGGAATCATCTCCATTGGCCCGTGGCAGGATCTGGATGAACCGCACGGGCGCGACGTGCGTTTCGGATAATTATTTAGGGAATCAATTGATTCCCTTTTTTAATTCACAGCATACATCTATCCTTACCTCGATCGCTTAGAAAACAAGTGATTGACTGATTAAGAGGCAAGGAAAATGGACTGGTATTTAAAAGTACTGCGCAACTACGTTGGATTTGGTGGCCGCGCCCGCCGCAAAGAGTACTGGATGTTCGTTCTGGTGAACTTCGTCCTGATTATGGTGCTGGGCATCGTGGATAAAATCCTCGGCTGGGAGCGCGCCGGCGGTGAAGGTGTACTCACTACGATTTATGGCTTGCTGGTTTTGCTGCCTTCATGGGCCGTGCTGTTTCGTCGTCTCCACGACACCGATCGTTCGGCGTGGTGGCTGCTGTTGCTGTTAATCCCGCTTGTCGGCTGGATCGTGATTTTAATTTTCAACTGTCAGAGCGGGACGCCGGGCGAAAACCGCTTTGGTCCGGATCCTAAGATCGGCGCGTAAATTACTGCCCGGTGGCGCTTACGCTTACCGGGCCTGCTCGCTTATTTGTTGTGATGCGCAAAGAGCTTTGGAATTTCGCGCAGGCACCACGATTTGGCTTCGCCCATGCTGTCGCGGCGCCACGCCATAATAATGTCCACTTCGCTGGTGTACTCCGGGCTCACCACCCTTAGTCGCCCTTCCGCAATATCTTTTTCCACAAACGGGTAAGGCATCGTCGCCACGCCCAAACCGGCCAGCAGCGCCTGCCGCTTGTCTTCCAGTGACGTGACCGTCAGACGCGGCTGTTTATCCAACAGCTGGACCGTCAGCACCGGACGCTCGCGCGCGGTATCCGCCACCGCCACGCCGCGGTACTTCACGCGCGTCACTTCAGAGAGCGGCTCCGGCTCCTGGTGAATCGGGTGATCCGGCGCGGCGACGTAGACGTTCATGACGCTGTAGAGCTTGCGCGAGTTGATTTCTGACGATGAGCGGAAATGCATGTCAGGCGCAATGACGATATCCGCCCTGCCCGTCTCCAGACGCTCCCACGCCCCGGCCAGCACCTCGGTGATGATCGACAGCTGCGTATTGGCCTTCGCCGCCAGGCGGTCTACCAGCGGGAACAGCGCTTCGGTCGGCACCAGCGCTTCGGTGACTAACGTCAGGTGGGTTTCCCAGCCTCGCGCCAGCGCTTCGGCGTCCGTGGTGAGCTTGTCCGCCGCTTCCAGCAGCACGCGACCTCGCTCCAGCAGCATCCGCCCCACGTTGGTGAATTTTGTTCGATGACCGGAGCGATCGAAGAGCACGACGTCCAGCTCTTCCTCCAGTTTTTGCATGGTGTAGCTTAGCGCAGACGGAACGCGCCCCAGTTCATCTGCCGCCGCGGCAAAGCTGCCGCGGCGGTCAATCGCGTCCATGACGCGAAGCGCCTCAAGCGTCAATGCTCTCTCTTTAGCCATCTCGTTCTCATTCAGGAAATTTGAACATACCAGGCAGAATATCTGGCTAACAATGCAGCGTCCATACCTTTACCATTGTTTTAGTGTAAAGAGAGGTCAAGTTTATGATTACGACAAGAACAGCGAAACAGTGCGGACAAGCCGATTTCGGTTGGCTGCAGGCCCGCTACACCTTTTCCTTTGGACACTACTTTGACCCTAAACTCCTCGGTTACGCTTCACTGCGCGTGTTGAACCAGGAAGTGCTCGCCCCGGGCGCCTCCTTCCAGCCGCGTACGTATCCGAAAGTCGATATCCTGAACCTGATCCTGGAAGGCGAGGCAGAATACCGCGATAGCGAGGGCAATCATGTCCAGGCAAAGGCTGGCGAAGCGTTGTTAATTTCCACGCAGCCGGGCATCAGCTACAGCGAGCATAACCTCAGCAAAGACAAAACGCTGACGCGCATGCAGCTGTGGCTCGACGCCTGCCCTGAGCGAGAAAACCCGCTGGTGCAGAAAATAGATCTGAAGGGCGATAAACAGCAGCTGATTGCCTCGCCTGACGGCAGCAAGGGCAGCCTGCAGCTGCGACAGCAGGTATGGCTACACCATATCGAACTGAAAAAAGGTGAACAGGCAAGCTTCCAGCTGCACGGCCCGCGCGCCTATTTGCAGTCCATTCACGGTACGGTGCATGCGGTAACGCACGCGGAAGAGAAAGAAGCGCTCACCTGCGGCGACGGGGCGTTTATTCGTGACGAAGCGAATATCACCCTGGTGGCAGATACGCCGCTGCGCGCGCTGCTGATTGATTTGCCGGTGTAAGAGTTGCTCGATCGGTCCCTCTCCCCTTTGGGAAGAGGGACGAATGCCAATCGCTACACCTTACTCGCCATAATCTCAATAATCTGCCGGTCCGTTGCCTGCATTGAGCGGCACGCCAGGGCGCACAGGTTAGAGATAGACTGTTCCACGTCGTGGGCCACAATTCCTTCGTTACCCGTCACGGCTGTATCATCCAGCGCCATCATCACGGCTTTCCAGGCGCTGGTGACGCTGGTCGAGACTTTCATGGCGCAGCTGTTAGACGCCCCGTCGCAGATCATCCCGCTGACGTCACCGATCATACTGCCGATGGCCATTGCTATCGTCTGATAGCTTCCGCCCATCAGCCACGCCATCCCTGAGGCGGCCCCCATACCGGCCGTTGTCGCCGCACACAGCGCGGACAAACGCGGAAGCTGGTAATGGATGTAGATAGCCGACAGATGCGAGAGCATCAGCGCCCGCGCCAGCCGTTCGTCATCGGCCTGAACATGTTCAGCGACCACGACAACCGGCATGGTGGCTGTAATTCCCTGATTCCCGGAGCCCGAGTTGCTCATCGCCGGCAGCGTCGCGCCGCCCATGCGGGCATCCGAGGCCGCGCTGGTGCGGATAACGATGTCTGAACCCAGATCCTGCGCCATCCATCCGCGTGCGCGCTGCTTATTGAGGGTGGTGCCAATGTGTAGCCCCCACTTCCCGCTAAGCCCTTCACGAGAGAGCGCGTCGTTCAGTTGCCCTGCTTCCAGGATAAAGCGGATCGCCTCGAACGGTACCTGTTCGACAAACTCCAGGATCTGCGAGAGCGTGGTGTTTGACAGTACAGCCAGCGGATCGTTACTTACCTCGGCCTGCCGCTCGTCAAGACTGAAGCGCGTTTCGCCGTGACAAACCACCTCCACCACGCGGGTATGTCCGCCCGCAATGGTCACCATGGCCGAGGCCTCACCGGCGTAGACGCAGGCACGTGAATAGAGGATCTCATCGCACGGCTCCTGCAATTTCACCTGCACCAGACCGGCGTTAAGCATTGCTTTGGCCCGCGCCAGCGCATCGGCGGTGACATCTTTCAGCACTTCCAGCCCCGCCTGCGCATTGCCACCGATGGCACCCAGCGCCGCCGCAATGGGCAGCCCGACCATGCCGGTGCCCGGCACCGTTACGCCAAGCCCGTTCTTCATCAGATTCGGCGATACCCACGCCTCAATCTTCGTGACGTCGCCGGGCAGTTGCTCTGCGGCAATCGCACAGGCAAGGGCCAGAGAAACGGGCTCGGTGCACCCCAGCGCAGGCTTAACTTCTTCCTGCACTACGCGAATAAAAAGATTCCATAAAGGATGAGTTTGCTCAGACATCGTTACGACCTTATTTGCCCTCAGGAAAATGCGAGGAAAGGAGAAACACAAAGCAGCAGCCCAGTGATGACAATAATCACCAGCGATACGCCCTTATATTTATGCAGCGCCGGTACCTTGTAGACCAGCCATGCAGGGATCAGGCAGCCCACCATGCCGAAGATGGGGCTACAGATAGAGGTGAAGCTCAGTACCGGCGCGTTTAACACGATCGCGCTCCAGGCCAGCAGGATAGCGAACAGCATGATCCCGCGCTGGACGATGCTTTCATTAATACGTTCAGCCGGCATTTTACGGCGCAGGATATTCATCACGATCCCCTGCGTGGCTTCGCGGAAGCCGAGATAGACGCCGAAAAAGGCGGTCATCACGGCAAAAATATTGAGGATCACGCTGACGATTTTGACCCAGCCCGCGCCGTCGCCGCTGATAAACTGCGCCGCAATCGCCAGGGCTGAAATGTTCTGCTCGTAGGCTTTCACCGCTTCGTCGTGTCCCATCGCCAGGGTGAAAGAGACGGCGTAGAAGAAGACCGTGACAAAGAGTATGCCAAAGGCGATATTCATCGCCCGCAGCGCCTTATGACGCGCCACCTCAACGGATTTTTCCCGTGAACGATAGGAAATCACCATCGGGCTTAAGGTCTGGATAAACAGAATGGAGGTTAAGGTAAAGGGCAGTGTAATAATGGCATTTTTTATCAGCAACCCCATCGGCGGCAGCATACCGACATTGGCTAAATGCCAGAGACCAATCATCGAAAGCCCCAGCGCCGCCACCACAAATAATTTGGTCAGCACCATTAGGCTGGACACTTTAAACAGCAGCTTTTCACCGCGCGAAGAGATGGCGACCAGAATACAGATCAGGAATAAGCCGTAGAAGGGATTTTCCGACAGCAACCCCTCGGTGACACCGAAGGTGTGCAAATAAGATGCGCTGTCGTTGGTGATAGCCGTGGAATAGACAAACATCCAGATGACCAGCATCACGAAATAGAGCGCACCTAATAAGATGCCCCAGTTTTTACCTAAATAACCGCTAATCACGCTCGGGTAGTCTTTACATTCCGGGGATTCCGCCAGCGTATTAATAAATAAACGCTGGAAGAGGTACATGGCCGGATAGCCAATAATCGAGGAGAGCAAAAAGACCCACAGCCCCATTAGTCCAACCTGCACCGGAAGAAAAACGATACCCGCGCCGATAGCCATCCCGATACTCATGATGACCCAGCCCGTGTCGGTGCTGTCGAATTTGATCGCCTCTCGCCATTCGCTTTCGCTCATTCCCGCCCGCCTTGCCGCAGGGGAATCACTCACAATCACACTGCTGTTTGTTGCCATATTCATTGGGCACTCGCTTATTTTGTAGGGTAAACAATTGTTTTTATTAGGTTCCGAACGCCAGCGATTGCGATTCGGAGAGTGCAGGTGTGTGTTGTTGGTATGGGAAGATCATATCCGTAGCGCGGGAGAAAAAAGTCACAATCTTTATGCGGACTTCCTAAACTTAGAGAAAAAAACGCCTCATTTTTAATGATGTTTGGTAAAAAATTCTAAAAGTGACGCATTTCACAGAATCAATATATTTAAGAAATGGATCTTTTTTAGGAATTTATAAAGATGATTGTTCTACTTTATGCCTTCAAATTTTTATACGATAGCATCACTGAAACCACTCTATTATTATGGCTATGATATGGATACCGTTGAAGAGCTCAATGGAACATACTTCTATAAAGGTGTATGTAATATCTCGGCGTCTGAGTTATTTTTTTGGATTTTCCTTGATACTACCGATGAACAATTCGGTGGATTAAAAGATGCAGTAATGATGGCTACTATGATCCTTGGTTTACCTATACTTGAGACCAGAACAAAGCCAGAAACGGCTACTATAGGTACTTCCGTGGCTTCTAAGTATCTTCGTGATCTTCTGAATGTACAGCTACCACACCGATTACCTACGATTACCCTCGCAAGCTTTAAATACCGAAAACCAATGTATACCAAAAACTTAGGTGCATTCATTGGTCGATGGATCCCTGCATTGGGGATAACCATACTTGCTGCTGATCTTGCAACGATAAGTTACAAAACACTCTCACGATATAATACGATTGCTCACCCTAAAGATCGGATTTGGTGAATATGAATAGTGAAAATGATGTTTTGAAGTTCTTCAGGGAACATTTACCAGAACAGGGAACATTTACGGGCAAGAGGATCCCGCTCGAGTTAGACGATGTTTTACAGGATTACACCGATCTGGATGATATCGTTTATGTCATTGAGAAGTTTGAGAAAAAGTATCTTATCAATGTGCCCACGCAAAACTATTTCCCCTGGACTCAAACCTGGTTTTTCAGAAAATGGTTTACGCAAGAACCCGTTAAACAAATATCGAAGCCATTAACCGTAAGAATGTTTGCTGAGGCGGTAAAAGCAGGCACATGGATCCACCACTGATTTTCGAAAGGAGCATGATTTATGGCTGTACCGGTTCATATGTGGTTTTTTGACGATGGCGGCTCACTTATTAAGGGTTCAAGTGATGTACAGGATCGGGAAGGGAGTGTTGAAATTAGAGGGTTAACCCATAATTTAAGTATTCCAACAGATCCTCTTTCCGGGAGATTAACCGGAACGCGCAAACATGCCCCTTTCTTGTTCGAGAAGGAGATAGATAGTTCATCTCCGTATCTTTATAAGGCTGTGGCTACAGGGCAAAACCTAAAAAAAGTTGAGATAAGATATTATCGAATTAACGATGCGGGAAGGGAAGTAGAATACTTCAGAACTGAACTGGAAGGTGTAAAGGTCGTATCAATCTCCCCTATTGTTAACGATACACGTAACTGTCCCGGTACGGGCCATCTTGAATCCATTCAGTTGAGATACGAAAAAGCAATCTGGACTTACTGCGATGGCAATATTCAATTTTCTGATGCATGGAATGAACGAACATCTGCATGATTTTTAGCAGACAAAAAAGCCCCCTTATCTGAAGGGGGCGGATTATTTGGCCTGCGTCACATCGCCTGCGTAAACGTCCTCGAAATCACGTCCTGCTGCTGCTCGCGCGTCAGAGCGTTAAACCGTACCGCATAGCCGGATACGCGAATTGTCAGGTTCGGGTAGTTCTCCGGATGGGCAATGGCATCCAGCAGCATCTCCCGGTTCATGACGTTGACGTTCAGGTGCTGCCCGCCCTCAATAGACGCTTCGTGATGGAAGTACCCATCCAGCAGCCCCACCAGGTTGGTTTTGCGCACCAGTTCATCCTTGCCCAGCGCCTGCGGCACAATGGAGAAGGTGTAGGAGATCCCGTCTTTCGCGTAGGTAAACGGCAGCTTGGCGACCGACGTTAGCGAAGCCACCGCCCCTTTCCTGTCGCGACCGTGCATCGGGTTGGCGCCAGGCGCAAACGGCGTACCGCCGCGGCGTCCGTCCGGCGTGTTGCCCGTTTTCTGACCGTAGACCACGTTGGAGGTGATAGTCAGGATCGACTGAGTCGGCACCGCGTTGCGATACGTCGGCAGCGCCTGGATCTTCTTCATAAAACGCTCCACCAGGTCGCAGGCGATGCTGTCCACGCGATCGTCATTATTGCCGTACTGCGGATAGTCCCCTTCGATGACGAAGTCCACCGCCAGGCCGGTGTGGTCGCGCACTGGTTTCACCGTGGCGTATTTAATCGCCGACAGGGAATCCGCCGCCACCGACAGCCCGGCAATGCCGCAGGCCATGGTGCGATAGACGTCACGATCGTGCAGCGCCATCAGCGAGGCTTCGTAACTGTACTTATCATGCATGTAGTGAATGAGATTCAGCGCGCTGATGTACTGCACCGCCAGCCAGTCCATAAAGTGATCCAGGCTCGCCATCACGGTGTCGTAATCCAGCACCTCATCCAGCAGCGGCTCGGTTTTCGGGCCGACCTGGATCTTCAGCTTCTCGTCCACCCCGCCGTTGATCGCGTACAGCAGCGTTTTAGCAAGGTTGGCGCGTGCGCCAAAGAACTGCATCTGCTTGCCGATCACCATCGGGCTGACGCAGCAGGCAATGGCGTAGTCGTCGCTGTTGAAGTCGGCGCGCATAAGATCGTCGTTCTCATACTGCAGCGACGAGGTGACGATCGACACCTGCGCGGCGTATTTCTTAAACGCGATCGGCAGCTGTTCAGACCAGAGGATCGTCAGGTTCGGCTCCGGCGCGGGCCCCATGGTGTGCAGGGTATGCAGGTAGCGGAAGCTGTTTTTGGTCACCAGCGTACGGCCATCCAGCCCCATGCCGCCGATCACTTCCGTGGCCCAGATCGGATCGCCGGAGAAGAGCGTGTCGAACTCCGGCGTGCGCAGGAAGCGCACCATGCGGATCTTCATGATGAAGTGGTCGATCAGCTCCTGGGCCTGCACCTCGTTCAGCCGCCCCGCCTGCATGTCGCGTTCAATGTAGATATCAAGGAACGAGGCCGTACGCCCCAGCGACATCGCCCCGCCGTTCTGGGATTTCACTGCGGCAAGGTAGGCAAAGTAGACCCACTGCACCGCTTCCTGCGCGTTCATCGCCGGACGTGAAATATCAAAGCCATAGTTCGACGCCATCTGCTGGATCTGCAGCAATGCACGCTTATGCTCCGCCAGTTCCTCGCGCAGGCGGATCGTCGCCTCCAGATCTTCACCGCGCTCCAGCCTGCCCTGCAGATCGGCGAACTGGAGTTCGCGCTCGCGCACCAGATAGCTGATGCCGTACAGCGCCACGCGGCGGTAGTCGCCGATAATGCGCCCGCGCCCGTAGCCGTCCGGCAGACCGGTCAGCACGCCAGATTTACGGCAGCGCATCATCTCCGGGGAGTAAACGTCAAACACGCCCTGGTTGTGGGTTTTACGCAGGTCGGTAAACAGGTATTCGAACTGCGGATCCATTTCCCGCCCGTAGGCTTCGAACGAGCTGCGGATCATATTGATCCCGCCGTACGGATGCAGGGCGCGCTTGAGCGGCTTGTCGGTTTGCAGGCCGACGATCGTCTCAAGATCCTGGTCGATATAGCCCGGTCCGTGGGCGGTAATGGTCGTGGCAATGTTGGTGTCGAAATCCACCGGGGCGTGGGTGGCATTCTCCTGGCGAATGCCGACCATCACCTTCTGCCACAGCGCCGTCGTTGCTGGCGTCGCCTGCGCGAGGAAAGTTTCATCGCCTTCATAAGGGGTGTAGTTATGCTGAATAAAATCGCGGACGTTAACGGCATTTTTCCATTCTTCACCGCGAAACCCGGCCCATGCGTCGCTGTAAGGCGCGACGCCCGTATCGATTGTTACTTTCATGTGATTCTCGCTTTATCAGGCGTAAGCCGCAGCCGGGGTGACCTTCCCAAGACGGAGGGCGTCCAGCGCGATCATTTTTTCTTCGTTGGTAGGGATAACCGCGCAGGTCACGCGGGACGACTCGGTGGAGATGACGCGCTCACCCGCGCTGCCCGGCAGAGCGTTTTTCGCCTCGTCGAGCGCGATGCCAAACACCTTCAGATGTTCCGCCACCAGCGCGCGGATCAGCGTGGAGTTTTCACCGATGCCGCCAGTGAAGATCACGCCATCCAGACGGTGCAGAGACGCGACGTGACCGGCGATATGCCGCGCTATGCGGTGGACAAAGGTCTTTATCGCCAGCTGTGCCCGGTCATTGCCGTCATGCCAGGCTTTCTCCAGCGCACGTAAATCGGAGGAGATACCGGAGATGCCAAGCAACCCGGACTCTTTGTTGACCACGCGCTCCAGATCCTCGAACGACTGGCCGGTCTGCTGGGCAATCCACGCCATTGCGCCGAAGTCCACGTCGCCGCAGCGCGTGCCCATCACCAGCCCCTCCAGCGGCGTCATCCCCATTGAGGTATCGACGCTTTTACCGTTGCGCACCGCGCAGATGGACGCCCCGTTGCCGAGATGGGCAATCACCAGGCCGCTGTCATCGTATGACAGCCCGAGGAGCGCGTGTGCCTGCGCGGACACGTAGCGGTGAGAGGTGCCGTGGAAGCCGTAGCGGCGCACGCCCAGCTCTTCAAAATAGCGGTACGGCAGACCGTACAGATACGCCTGCGGCGCCATGGTCTGGTGGAAGCTGGTGTCAAATACCGCCACCTGCTGCACGCCGGGGAACAGGCGCTCTGCGGCTTCCACGCCGCTCAGATTGGCGTAGTTATGCAGCGGCGCCAGCGGGGAAACCAGGCGGATCTGCTCAATGACCTCTTCCGTGATGAGGGTCGACTCGCTGAAGAGATCGCCGCCGTGAGCGATGCGGTGGCCAATCAGGGCCACGCTGCTCATCAAGTCGCGTTTCTCCAGCTCGAGGGCGATGGCGGCCAGCGCCCCTTCGTAGTCCTGGTGAGCCAGTCTGACCGGCTCACCCCCGTTCACGGAAATACAGGCTTTTTCAGTGTTGATGCCGTCCGCAATGCCCGTCAGCAGGGCATCGCAGCCTGCTGCGTCCAGCACCGAAAACTTAACGGAGGACGATCCGCAGTTAATAACCAGTACTACCGGAAATTCAGTCATGTATTACTCCGCTCTTCCTGAGCTTTGGCTTAAAACAGTTTGTAAACGATATTCAGAATGGTCAGCAGGCCGACCACGGTCACGAAGATGTTCTCGGTCCGGCCTTTGTATTTCGCCAGCGCGGGCGCTTTACGAATGGCGTACATCGGCAGCAGACACAGCAGAGAGGCGATAATTGGCGCCCCCATGGCTTCAATAAGGTCGAGAATGTTCGGGTTGGCGTAGGCCACAATCCAGGTGGAGCCCATGATGAAAATCATGCTGATGGTGTTCAGCTTGCCGACGGAGACGTTCTTCTTATCGCCCTTGTAGCCGAACTTGAGGATCAGGCCGTTCAGCCCCTCCAGCGTGCCCAGGTAGTGGCCGAAGAAGGATTTAAAGATAGCGACCAGCGCGATGATGGAGGCGCCGTATTCCAGCACCGTGGCGAACGTGGATTTACTGCCCGACATCGAGGCAAAGTGGTTCGCAAGGTAAGAGAGCACCGGAATGTTCTGCGCTTTGGCATCCGCCATGTTCTGCGGAGAGAGCGTAAACAGGCAGCTAAAGGCGAAGAACATCACCACCGCCACCATCAGCAGGCTGGCGCGACCGATGATTTTGGAACATTTCTGCTCGGTGAATGCTTTCCCGAACTCCGGCTCGTACTCTTCGCGCTTGGAGACCACAAACGAGGAGACGATGGGCGAGAAGTTAAAGGAGAAGACCATGATGGAGATCCCCAGCCACACCGTGACCAGAATGCCGTCATGACCGGTAAAGGCGATATCGCTCAGGTTGACCTGGTCGATCACCGCCGAGTTCCAGTACGGGATCAGCGACAGGGAAATCAGCACCAGGCTGGCAATGAACGGGAACACCAGGTAGCTCATCACCTTCACCATCAGGTCTTTCCCGAACCAGATCACAAAGGCCATCAGCAGCAGCAGGAACAGCGCCACCACGCCGCGGTTCAGCGCAGGCATCTGGAGCTGGTTTTCCCAGAAGGTCATAAAGGTGTTAGTAATGGTGACGCCGTAAATCCACAGCAGCGGGCAAATGGCGAAGAAGTAGAGGAAAGTGATCACCACCCCACCGGTTTTCCCGAAGTGCTCTTCCACCGTTTCGGTGATGTTGCCGGAGACGTTGCTGCCGGACAAACAGAGGCGCGCCAGCGCGCGGTGGCAGTAAAACGCAATCGGGAAGGCGAGTACCAGCATCAGCAGGATGGGGATCAGTCCGCCAAAGCCTGCGCGAATGGGGAAGAACAGCACGCCTGCGCCAATGGCGGTACCAAACAGGCCGAGCGTCCATGTGGTGTCAGACTTACGCCAGGAGGACGTTTTTGTCTGGCCAACGATAATGCTTTCTGTGTTGCTCATAGGTCACCTTTATGCGTCAACGAAGCCGGTAATTTGGGAAACACGGGAGAGATCGATATTGCCGCCGGAAATAATGCAGACGGTTTTACGGCCCTGAATATAGTGGTCAAGCTTGCCGCTTAATAACGCCGCGCAGGCCAGCGCGCCCGCACCTTCCGTCACCACTTTATTTCGCTGAATAAGGGCAATCATGCTGTTGCGAATATCGTCTTCACTCACCAGCACAATGTCATCGACCAGTTCACGAACAATTTCGAAGGTTAATTTACCCGGACGAGACACGTCGCAGCCGTCGGCTAATGTGCCGGTAACGCGATGGTTGGTTATTTCTCCGGCCTGCCAGGAAGCCGCCATTCCGTGAACGTTTTCAGACTGTACGCCGATAATATTGATTGTCGGGTTGATGGATTTAATTGCTGTCGCAATACCGGCAATTAAGCCGCCGCCGCCGATAGGGACAATCACGTTATCCACGTCGTAAAGATCTTCGAGAATTTCGAGGCCGATGGTGCCCTGCCCGGCAATGACTTTCGCATCGTCATAAGGCGGAATAAATATGCGCCCCTCCATCTCGACGATTTCGCTCACCTTAGCGATGGTGTCGTTAAAGTTCTCGCCGTGCAGCACCACTTCCGCCGAATAGTCGCGGGTAGCGGCGACCTTGGATTTTGGCGCGCCCATCGGCATCACCACTTTGCCGTCGATACCGAGCATGGCGCAGGAGAGCGACACCCCCTGAGCGTGGTTTCCTGCGGAGCAGGCCACTACCCCTTTGCGTTTTTCTGCGTCCGTCAACGAACTTAACTTATTAAACGCCCCGCGTATTTTAAACGAACCGGTACGCTGCATATTTTCAAACTTAAGAAATATCTCACCCTTACAGCGTTCGCTGAGATAATTTGAGCGCGGCATGCCGGTTTTATAAATTTTTCCCGCCAGGCGTTTTCTGGCGTCCTGAATATCTTCAATGGTCACCGGGAGATCGTAGGTAATGTGCATAATATCCTCGTTATAATAATTCATTGTTTTCAGGCAAAGTCAGGGTATCAGAGCGTTAAAAAGCGTCGCTCCGGGTGTTTTAAAACTTAATTATTTTTATCGTCGTTTATCGATATCCATCGACGAATATTGTTTTGCCAGTTCAACTAATACTGACGCCGATTTTTTAATACTGTAATTTTTCGACCACACGGCGGCATAGCGCGCCACGGGTAATTCATCTTCCACCGGCAGGACGATAAACTGGTCCGAACCGAACGGCGCAATCATGTCACGGGGGATCACCGTCAGGTAATCGGCATTAAGGACAAGGTTATAGATAGTGACGACGGAATCGGTCTGGACGATGTTTTCAATGCTGATGCGGTTGTCTTGCAGGGTGGTCAGGAGTTCGTTGTAGTAGCCCATATCGGTTTGCGGCATCACCCACTGCTCATGCGTAAGTGATGCCAATCTGGTCGGGCCGGTGCACGTTCGTGATTTACTCGCCACCAGCACAAACTCGGATTCAAACAGTGGCTCAACGTGAAGATCCTGAAGCAACATTCCGTCGCTCAGCGTGCCGATGGCAAAATCCAGCCGACCGTCGCGAATGGCGGGCAGGAATGAAGAGAGCTGCGCTTCATACATGGAGACGCGCGCTTTCGGGAACACTTCCCTGAATTTTTTGATCATCTCAGACAGGAAGGTGAAGCCAATCAGCGACGGATAGCCAAAGGAGACGTCCATGACGGTACTGAAACTGAGGCTGTTGATTTCGCTCACCATGTTTTTCATTTCGCGGGTGATCGACTCAGCGTATGACAGCAGCACCTGACCAGCAGCAGTGAGTTTTACGCCGGTGTTTTTACGCACCATCACTTCCACCCCGAAGTAGGATTCGATGTCGCTGATGATTTTGCTGACGGCGGGTTGCGTCAGGCCTAGTTGTCTTGCGGCAGAACCTATGGAGCCACTTTTAATGACTTCCTGAAATACCACGAGGTGCTGAGTTTTCGGTAGAATAATAGTATTCATAATATTCTGCGCTTATTTCCCTATGACGCAGCGGATTCTACCCAATAATGTTTCAGGGGGTATGTGCTGTTACTCACAATTTGCTTCCCCGCGCATTTTACGGGCACAACAAGAACCTAAAAAACACTTTACAATCAATATTATACAAAATTAAAAGCACACCATTACGCTGATATCGATCAATAAAATCAGCAGTAATAAATTTATTTTATGGCGATAACCTTGATAAATTTCTCTACGTTAAATAAATCAATAAAGATGAACTTTCAGACAATTAAAGGCCAATAAATAACCGTTATTCCTTTTAAACATTCTTTCAAATTATCAAATTTTGCAGAGGATTTTTGGACAGCTTTTTATAAACAGTGGAATACGTCACACATTCATAGCCTGAATGTTTTTAATTTCAATATGTTTATATCAAATAAGAAAATATTTGCGATCGTTCAGTTAACATTCGCAACAAATTAACAATACTGTAAATTCACCATTTTTTAGGGTGAAATCTTGTGATAACGATCGTTTGCGGTAGGCATAGCGATGCCAGAAAGGTTCATGCAGTGAAATGTGCTTAATGTCGCAAATATGAGAATTGATGTCGTTTGTGCGAGTTGCCGGGTGGCGATGCGCATACCTGGGCTACGAAACCCTAAAAGCAAAAACCCCGCCGAAGCGGGGTTCTGGAAGAAGTTGAAGCTGACCGATAAGCCGGGTTCTGTCGTGGACAGTCATTCATCTAGGCCAGCAATCGCTCACTGGCTCAAGCAGCCTACCCGGGTTCAGTACGGGCCGTACCATGTGAACCCCTATTTGGCCTTGCTCCGGGTGGAGTTTACCGTGCCACGGACTGTTACCAGCCGCGCGGTGCGCTCTTACCGCACCCTTTCACCCTTACCTGATCCCGCTTGCGCGGGCCATCGGCGGTTTGCTCTCTGTTGCACTGGTCGTGGGTTTCCCCCCCAGGCGTTACCTGGCACCCTGCCCTATGGAGCCCGGACTTTCCTCCCCTCCGCCCGTCTCCCCCGAAAGGGACGACGACGAAGCGGCGACTGTCTGGTCAGCTTCGGCGCGCAGTATAGAGGGTTTGCGCGCCGCTGTCACCCTCAGGTGCGGGCAAGATGCTATTAACGCGCCACTTCCACCTTCGCCAGTTTTTCGTAGTAGCACGCAATCGCGCTGTGATCGGCCGTACCCAGGCCATCCGCACGCAGCGCCTGCATCATCTCCATAACCGCAGCGGTCAGCGGCAGCTGTGCACCCACGCCGTGAGACGTATCCAGCGCGTTCGCCAGATCTTTGATGTGCAGATCAATGCGGAAACCGGGTTTGAAATTACGATCCATCACCATCGGCGCTTTGGCATCCAGCACCGTACTGCCCGCCAGACCGCCACGGATTGCCTGATAGACCAGGTCCGGATTGACGCCCGCCTTCGTTGCCAGCGTCAGCGCTTCAGACATGGCGGCAATGTTCAGCGCCACAATCACCTGGTTCGCGAGCTTGGTAACGTTGCCCGCGCCAATGTCTCCGGTATGCACTACGGAGCCCGCCATCGCCTTCATCAGGTCATAGTATTTGTCGAACACGGCCTTATCGCCGCCCACCATCACCGACAGGGTACCGTCGATGGCTTTCGGCTCGCCGCCGCTGACGGGCGCATCCAGCATCTCTACGCCCTTCGCTTTTAACGCCTCGCTGATTTCACGGCTCGCGAGCGGGGCGATAGAGCTCATATCAATCAGCACCAGGCCCGGCTTCGCACCCTCGATGATGCCGTTCTCCCCAAGCGCGACCTCTTTGACGTGAGGGGAATTTGGCAGCATGGTGATGATGACATCGCACTGCTCAGCAATGGCTTTAGGGGTAGTAGATGTTTCCGCGCCCGCCGCCATCACCTCAGCCACAGACTGTGGATTGTGATCGGATACCACCAGTGAGTAACCCGCTTTAATCAGGTTCTTACTCATTGGTTTACCCATGATCCCAAGACCAATAAAACCCACTTTCAGCGTCATAATCTGTTTCCTCAATGATGGTTATTTTTTAAAAGCGTCCGCTAATTTCTGCGTCGCTGAGCGGAACACGCCGAGGTCGCTGCCGACGGCAACGAACGTGGCTCCCCACTCCAGGTAGCGGCGAGCATCGGCTTCAACCGGCGCCAGAATGCCGCACGGTTTGCCGTGCGCTTTGGCGCGGGCAAAGATGTGCTGGATTGCGCGCTGTACGTCCGGGTGGCTGGCGTTGCCCAGATGCCCAAACGCCGCAGCCAGATCGCTTGGACCGACGAAGATACCGTCCACGCCGTCTGTGGCTGCAATCGCATCGACGTTATCAACGCCCTGCTGGCTTTCAATCTGAACCAGAATAGTGATGTTGCTATTGGACTGGGCGAAATAGTCCGGCACGGTGCCAAACATGTTGGCGCGGTGCGATACCGAGACGCCGCGGATCCCTTCCGGCGGATAGCGCGTTGTAGCCACGGCCAGCGCCGCCTGTTCTTCCGTTTCCACAAACGGGATCAGGAAATTGTAGAAACCGATATCCAGCAGACGCTTGATAATCACCGGCTCGTTAGTTGGCACGCGCACCACCGGAGTGCTGAGGCTACCTTTCAGCGCCATCAGCTGCGGAATAAAGGTGCTGATATCGTTCGGCGCGTGTTCACCGTCCAGCACCAGCCAGTCGAATCCGGCCAGGCCTAACACTTCGGTGCTGATAGGGTTTGCCAGCGCGGACCAACAGCCAATCTGAATCTGGTGCGCCGCGAGGGCAGCTTTAAACTTATTCGGGAAGATATCGTTATTCATCACTTAACCCTTTTTTAATTCCGCAGTTTTAGCCAGTAATATTTATTCCAGAACAGATTCTTTATATTTATTTCTCTGACTGAATGGTGGCGTTATAAAATCGTCATTCAGTATAATCGGCTCTACACGTCAGCACATTGTTTTGATGCTCAAGTATTGCGTTACATCTAAATGCTATTTTGAGCATATGCACAAAGCAGTGGGCGCTAATGCACAGAATCAAGGATTAGTCCGCCTGAAACGATCGCGATCACATTTTCACTTTTCTTCTCCTGACATGCTTTATTTCTACGTTAAGAAAACGATTATCCAACGAGTTATTTTTCATAGCTGAAACTTTGCCGGAGAAGAGTGAATAATGACCGATATTGCAATTAGAGAGGCACCCCCGACGGCGTTTTATATTAAGGTTCACGATACGGATAACGTGGCGATTATTGTCAACGACAATGGCTTAAAAGCAGGCACCCGCTTCCCGGACGGGCTGGAGCTGATTGAGCATATTCCGCAGGGGCACAAGGTCGCGTTGGTCGATATTCCTGCCCACGGTGAAATCGTACGCTACGGCGAAGTCATCGGCTATGCGGTAAGCGCTATCCCGCAGGGTAGCTGGATTGAGGAGTCGCTGGTGGCGCTGCCAGAAGCACCGCCGCTGAATACGCTTCCGCTGGCGACCCGCGTTCCTGAAGCTTTGCCGCCGCTGGAGGGCTATACCTTTGAAGGCTACCGCAATGCGGACGGTAGCGTCGGCACCAAAAACCTGCTCGGCATTACCACCAGCGTGCACTGCGTGGCGGGCGTGGTGGATTACGTGGTGAAAATCATTGAACGCGATCTGCTGCCAAAGTACCCGAACGTCGACGGCGTGGTGGGTCTTAACCACCTGTACGGCTGCGGCGTAGCGATCAATGCGCCCGCGGCGGTCGTGCCGATCCGTACTATCCACAATATCGCCCTGAATCCGAACTTTGGCGGCGAGGTGATGGTCATTGGCCTCGGCTGTGAAAAATTGCAGCCAGAGCGCCTGCTTCAGGGCACCGAAGATGTCAAAGCCATCCCGGCTGACGGGGCCAGCATCGTGCGTCTGCAGGACGAACGTCACGTTGGTTTTCGTTCAATGGTCGACGATATTTTGCAGGTAGCAGAGCATCATCTGGACAAACTCAACCGCCGCCAGCGCGAAACGTGTCCGGCGTCGGAACTGGTGGTGGGAACACAATGCGGCGGCAGCGATGCGTTTTCCGGCGTGACGGCCAACCCGGCAGTGGGCTATGCGTCCGATCTGCTGGTTCGCTGCGGCGCCACGGTGATGTTCTCCGAGGTAACCGAAGTGCGTGACGCCATCCATCTGCTGACGCCACGCGCAGTCAACGAAGAGGTGGGCAAACGCCTGCTGGAGGAGATGGCCTGGTACGATAATTATCTTGATATGGGCAAAACGGACCGCAGCGCCAACCCTTCGCCGGGCAACAAGAAAGGCGGCCTGGCGAACGTGGTGGAAAAAGCCCTCGGTTCGATTGCCAAATCCGGCCAGAGCGCGATTGTGGAAGTGCTCTCTCCGGGCCAGCGGCCAACCAGGCGCGGCCTTATTTATGCGGCAACACCTGCCAGCGATTTTGTGTGCGGCACCCAGCAGGTGGCCTCCGGTATTACAGTGCAGGTCTTTACCACCGGGCGCGGCACGCCGTACGGGCTGATGGCGGTCCCGGTGATCAAGATGGCGACGCGCACCGAGCTGGCAAACCGCTGGTATGACTTAATGGATATCAACGCGGGCACCATCGCCACCGGGGAAGAGAGTATTGAGGACGTGGGCTGGAAGCTGTTCCATTTTATTCTGGACGTAGCGAGCGGGCGGAAGAAAACCTTCTCGGACCAGTGGGGATTGCATAACCAGCTGGCGGTGTTTAACCCGGCGCCGGTGACGTGATGGCCCCTCAGCCTTCCCTCTCCCTATAGGGGAGAGGGTAAAAAATCTTAAACCAACACCACCTCAATCCCGCTTTTCCGTAATCCTTCCAGACTCTCCGCCGGAATACCTTCATCAACGATAATCATATCAATCCGTTGCGTATCAATGATTTTATGCAGGCTTGAGCGGTTAAACTTGCTGGAGTCGGTCACGACAATAATACGCTCTGCCACCTCGCACATTTTGCGGTTCAGGCGTGCTTCATCCTCGTTGTGCGTGCTCACACCGCGATCGAGATCGATAGCGTCGACGCCCAGGAACAGCAGATCAAAGTGATAATTCTGTAAGGACTGTTCCGCCTGGTCGCCGTAGAAGGACTGCGACTGACGACGCAAGTGACCGCCGGTCATCAGCAGCTCTACCCCTTCAGCTTCCAGCAACGCATTCGCCACGTTCATCCCGTTCGTCATCGCAATGACATCCGTGTGCTGGCGCAGCATACGAGCGATCTCAAAAGTCGTGGTGCCGGAATCCAGAATAATGCGGTGCCCCGGCTTCACCAGCGCGGCGGCGGCCTGAGCGATGCTGCGCTTCACCGCCGTATTGAGCGAGCTTTTATCCTCAACGGAAGGCTCGATGCCAGGCGCATTCCCTTCGCAGATCAGCGCCCCGCCGTAGGCACGAACGGCGATGCCCTGCTTTTCCAGAAACGCCAGATCGTTACGGATCGTCACCGTCGATACGCCGTACAGATGAGACAGATCGTTAACCTGCACGCTTCCCTGCGCCCGCAACCGCTGAATGATCTGCTCCCGCCTTTCACTGGTGCCGGTGATGCGCTTCTCTGCGGATGAATCGCTGCTGCTCATACGAGATCCTTAATCAATAAACTTTCATTTCATTTCGTTTTGTCTATTAACGCCTTTCTTTTTAGCGAATGCAAGCGCTGTCTGGAGGACATACGCTAGCCTGTGAACAGCTGAAACCTTTCATTGTGTTTCTTTTGTGAAACAGATCGGAAAACCATTATCTTTCGTTTTATTTTTACACCGCCATAATGCAGGATTAAATGAAACAAAACGAAAGATAAAAATCATTACCATCCGAAATGGAGAGGAAAGTGAAACATCTGACAGAAATGGTGGAACAACATAAACGGGGGAATGCAAACGGGATTTATGCCGTCTGTTCCGCACATCCACTGGTACTTGAAGCTGCCATTCGTTACGCCCATTCACGCCAAACGCCACTGCTGATTGAAGCCACCTCAAACCAGGTGGATCAGTTTGGCGGCTATACCGGCATGACGCCCGCTGATTTTCACGGGTTTGTCTGCCAGTTGGCGGACTCGCTTGGTTTCCCGACGTCACAGCTGATCCTCGGCGGCGATCATTTAGGGCCCAACCGCTGGCAAAACCTGCCGGCTTTGCAGGCGATGGCGAACGCCGACGATCTGATCAGGGACTACGTGACGGCCGGATTTAAAAAAATTCACCTCGATTGCAGCATGTCCTGTGAAGACGATCCGGTTCCTTTAACCGATGTGATCGTTGCCGGGCGCGCCGCGCGTCTGGCAAAAATTGCCGAAACAACCTGTCTTGAGCAATTTGGTGTAGCCGATCTGGTCTACGTTATCGGCACGGAAGTTCCGGTTCCCGGCGGCGCGCACGAAACGCTGACCGAGCTTGAGGTCACGACGCCAGAGGCGGCGCGCGCCACGCTTGAGGCACACCGCCACGCATTCGAGAAGGAAGGGTTAAGCGACATCTGGCCGCGCATTATTGGCCTGGTGGTTCAGCCCGGCGTTGAGTTCGACCATGCGCACGTTTGTGACTATCAGCCACATAAAGCCGTCGCGCTGAGCAAGATGGTTGAAGCCTATGACACGCTGGTATTTGAAGCACACTCTACCGATTACCAGACGCAACAGGCGCTGCGCCAGCTGGTGAACGATCACTTCGCTATTTTAAAAGTCGGCCCTGCCCTGACCTTTGCCCTGCGTGAAGCGCTGTTCTCACTGGCCGCCATTGAAGAAGAACTGCTCCCGGCGAAAGCCAGCTCGGGCCTGCGTCACGTTCTGGAAAACGTGATGCTCGATCGCCCGGAATACTGGCAAAGCCACTATCACGGTGACGGCAACGCCCGACGCCTGGCCCGCGGCTACAGCTACTCCGACCGCGTACGCTATTACTGGCCGGACAGCCAGATTGACGATGCCTTTGAACGACTGGTGCGCAATCTGGCAGACGAACCCATTCCGCTGCCGCTTATCAGCCAGTATTTGCCGTTGCAGTACAGCAAAGTTCGCGAGGGCGCTCTCAAGTCAACGCCGCGGGAACTCATCATTGACCACATTCAGGACATACTCCAGCAGTACCATGCCGCCTGCGAAGGCGTAACGACTCCACACGCATAATTAAAAAGAGGAAAACGCTATGCCAAACATTGTCTTATGCCGCATTGATGAACGCCTGATCCACGGACAGGTGGGCGTGCAGTGGGTGGGGTTTGCGGGGGCAAACCTGGTGCTGGTGGCAAATGACGAGGTTGCAGACGATCCGGTTCAACAAAACCTGATGGAAATGGTGCTCGCGGAAGGGATCGCCGTGCGTTTCTGGTCGCTGCAAAAAGTGATCGACAATATTCACCGCGCCGCTGACCGTCAGAAAATTCTGCTGGTCTGCAAATCACCCGCCGATTTTCTGAAGCTGGTTGAAGGCGGCGTGCCCATCACCCGTATCAATGTCGGAAACATGCACTACGCCAGTGGCAAACAGCAAATTGCCAAAACGGTCTCTGTCGACGCGAACGATATCGCTGCGTTCAACGGCCTGAAAGCGGCCGGGGTGGAATGCTTTGTTCAGGGCGTCCCAACAGAGACCGCTTTGGATCTCTTTAAACTGCTTTGAGGGATTCACAATGGAAATCAGTCTGTTGCAGGCTTTCGCGCTGGGGCTTCTTGCCTTTATCGCGGGCCTGGATATGTTTAACGGCTTAACACACATGCACCGCCCGGTGGTGCTTGGTCCTCTGGTCGGCCTGATACTGGGCGATCTGCATACCGGGATCCTGACCGGCGGTACCTTAGAGCTGGTCTGGATGGGTCTGGCGCCGCTGGCGGGCGCGCAGCCGCCAAACGTGATTATCGGCACCATCGTCGGCACCACGTTTGCCATCACCACGGGCGTGAAGCCGGATGTCGCCGTTGGGGTCGCGGTGCCGTTTGCCGTGGCGGTGCAGATGGGTATCACCTTCCTCTTCTCCGTGATGTCCGGCGTAATGTCCCGCTGCGATCGCATGGCAGCCAACGCGGACACCGACGGCATAGAGCGAGTCAACTATCTGGCGCTGCTGGCGCTCGGCATTTTTTATTTCCTGTGCGCGTTTCTGCCCATCTACTTTGGCGCTGAACACGCGAAAACCGCCATTGCTATCCTGCCGGAGCGTCTGATTGACGGTCTCGGCGTCGCGGGCGGCATCATGCCAGCGATCGGCTTCGCCGTGCTGCTGAAGATCATGATGAAAAACGTTTACATCCCTTATTTCATTATCGGTTTTGTCGCCGCGGCCTGGCTGAAGCTTCCGGTACTGGCGATTGCCGCAGCGGCGCTGGCGATGGCGCTGATCGACCTGCTGCGTAAATCGCCTGAACCGACGGCGCCCGCAGCCCAGAAAGAGGAATTTGAAGATGGCATCTAATCAAACCACCCTGCCGGGCACGTCTGTCAGTGAAGAGACGCTGCTGAGCGGCGTGAATGAAAACGTCTATGAAGACCAGACCATTGGCGCGGAGCTGACCAAAAATGACATTAACCGCGTGGCCTGGCGCTCCATGCTGCTGCAGGCCTCGTTTAACTATGAACGTATGCAGGCCTCCGGCTGGCTGTACGGGTTGCTGCCCGCGCTGAAAAAGATCCACACCAATAAGCGGGACCTGGCGCGGGCGATGAAAGGTCATATGGGCTTCTTTAACACCCACCCGTTTCTGGTGACCTTCGTTATCGGCATTATTCTGGCAATGGAGCGTTCCAAGCAGGATGTGAACAGCATCCAGAGCACCAAAATTGCGGTCGGTGCCCCGCTCGGAGGCATTGGTGACGCCATGTTCTGGCTGACCCTGTTACCCATCTGCGGGGGGATTGGTGCCAGCCTGGCGCTGCAAGGCTCCATTCTTGGCGCGGTAGTTTTTATCGTGCTGTTCAACGTGGTGCATCTCGGCCTTCGCTTTGGCCTGGCGCACTACGCATACCGAATGGGCGTTGCCGCCATTCCGCTGATCAAAGCCAACACCAAAAAGGTGGGCCACGCGGCCTCTATTGTCGGGATGACGGTGATCGGCGCGTTGGTGGCAACCTATGTCCGACTCAATACGACGCTTGAAATTAAGGCGGGTGATGCCGTCGTCAAACTGCAGGCCGACGTTATCGACAAGCTGATGCCCGCCTTCCTGCCGCTGGTCTACACCCTGACCATGTTCTGGCTGGTGCGCCGCGGCTGGAGTCCGCTGCGGCTGATCGGTATTACCGTACTGCTGGGCGTTGTCGGTAAATTCTGTCACTTCCTGTAAAAGCAAAGAGGTTGCGATGTTAGGCATAATTTTGACGGGTCACGGCGGCTTTGCCAGCGGGCTTGAACAGGCGATGAGGCAGATCCTTGGCGAGCAGCCGCAGTTTATCGCCATCGATTTTCCGGAAAACTCCACCACTGCCAGGCTGACCGCTCAGCTTGAGCAGGCGGTGAGTGAGCTGGACCCAGAGCAGGATATTATTTTCCTCACCGACCTTCTCGGCGGCACGCCGTTTCGCGTGGCGTCGACGCTCGCGATGCAAAGACCGGGTAGCGAAGTGATTACCGGCACCAACCTGCAGCTTTTGCTGGAAATGGTGCTGGAACGTGACGGATTAAGTAGCGAAGCGTTTCGTCTGCAGGCGCTGGAGTGCGGCCACCGCGGCCTGACCAGCCTGGTGGATGAGCTTGGTCGCTGTCGCGAGGAAGCCCCCGTAGAGGAAGGAATATGATCCGGTTACTTTCACAGCGTTCACCTTCGTAGTTTACATTGCGTGTCCCGGCGGCCTTACGGCATCAGATCGTAAGGCCTTTCTTTTCCTTTCCTTGGTTTTACCCTTTCCTTTCACGATCACACTTTTCGTTTTATTCCTTTTCCATTATTGAACTTTCGATTTCTTTCCTATAGATTTTGTTTAACTGCTAATGTGAATAAGTGAAACGAAACGAAAGATAGCGACACGTTTGCCAGCGTCTGATGTGGAATTCACACGACTAAGGACTGAGTTATGCAACAAACCACCGCCGCCACAACCGGCACCTGGACCGAAAAAGAGATCCGCCAGCAGCCTGCCTGCTGGATCCGCTCACTCAACAACATCGATAATCTGCGCACCTCGATTGACGGTTTCCTGACGCCGCTGCTGCGTAAGCGAGACCTGCGGATCGTCCTCACCGGCGCGGGCACCTCCGCGTTTATTGGCGAGATAATTGCCCCCTGGCTTGCGAGCCACACCGGTAAAAACGTCTCCGCCATACCGACAACCGATCTGGTCACCAACCCGATGGATTACTTCAGCCCGGCACACCCTCTGCTGCTGGTCTCTTTTGCCCGCTCCGGCAACAGTCCAGAGAGCGTCGCCGCCGTTGAGCTGGCGAACCGGTTCGTGCCCGAGTGCTACCACCTGTCGATCACCTGCAACGAGGCGGGAAGCCTGTACCAGAACGCCGTCGAGAGCGATAACGCCTTTGCCCTGCTGATGCCAGCCGAAACGCACGATCGCGGGTTCGCGATGACCAGCAGCATTACCACCATGATGGCGAGCTGTCTGGCCGTATTCGCACCAGAGACGATCGGCAGCCAAAGCTTCCGGGACGTAGCCGATCGCTGCCAGGCGATCCTCACCTCGCTCGGGGATTTCAGCGAGGGCGTCTTTGGCAACGAACCGTGGAAACGGATTGTTTACCTGGGAAGCGGCGGTCTGCAGGGCGCGGCGCGCGAGTCTGCGCTGAAGGTGCTGGAGCTGACTGCGGGCAAGCTGGCGGCGTTCTACGATTCACCAACGGGCTTTCGTCATGGGCCTAAGTCACTGGTGGATAACGAAACGCTGGTGGTGGTGTTTATCTCCAGCCATCCGTATACGCGTCAGTACGATCTGGATCTGCTGGCCGAACTGCGCCGCGATCGTCAGGCCATGCGCGTGGTCGCCATCGCCGCCGAAAACGATCCAGCCATTGAAGCGGGGCCGCATATCCTGCTGCCGCCTTCCCGTCCGTTCAACGATATGGAGCAGGCGTTCTGCTTTCTGATCTACGCCCAGGTCTTTGCGCTAACCCAGTCTCTGCATGTTGGCAACACGCCGGACACACCATCCGCCAGCGGAACGGTCAACCGTGTGGTACAGGGCGTGGTTATTCATCCGTGGCAGGCTTAAGAGGATCGTATTATGAGTATTATTTCGACCAAATATCTTCTGCAGGACGCGCAGACAAAGGGCTATGCCGTTCCGGCCTTTAACATCCATAACGCCGAGACGATCCAGGCGATCCTCGAAGTGTGCAGCGAAATGCGATCGCCGGTGATCCTCGCCGGGACGCCGGGTACTTTTAAACACATTGCGCTGGAGGAGATCTACGCTCTGTGCAGCGCATACTCCCTCAGCTACGACATGCCGCTGGCGCTGCATCTCGATCATCACGAATCGCTGGATGACATTCGTCGCAAGGTACATGCCGGCGTACGCAGCGCAATGATCGACGGTAGCCACTATCCCTTTGAAGAAAACGTGAAGCTGGTGAAATCGGTGGTCGATTTTTGCCACCTCAACGACTGTAGCGTTGAGGCGGAACTGGGCCGTCTGGGGGGTGTTGAAGATGACATGAGCGTCGACGCCGAAAGCGCATTCCTGACCGACCCGCAGGAGGCGAAACGCTTCGTTGAGCTGACCGGCGTGGACAGCCTCGCCGTTGCCATCGGCACCGCGCACGGCCTCTATACCAAACGCCCCAAAATTGACTTCCAGCGCCTGGCTGAGATCCGCGAGGTGGTAGCGGTTCCGCTGGTGCTGCACGGTGCGAGCGATGTTCCGGATGATGATGTGCGCCGCACTATTGAACTGGGCGTGTGCAAAGTTAATGTCGCAACCGAGTTGAAAATCGCCTTCTCTGATGCGGTCAAAGCCTGGTTTGCCGAGAACCCGCAGGGCAACGATCCGCGCTTCTACATGCGCGTCGGGATGGACGCCATGAAAGAGGTGGTCCGAAGCAAAATCGCCGTTTGCGGTTCGGCTAACCGTCTGCGTATTCCGGCAGAAGCATAACTAAGAGGATCTTACTTTAATGAAAAAAGTGCTCACCCTCTCAATGCTTGCCCTGTGCGTTTCCCATGGCGCGATGGCAGCGAACTACACGCTCACTAACGACAAGATTGCCCTGTCCTTTGATGACGCCAATTCAACGGTGGTGGTAACTGACAAAAAAGCCGACCACCCCATCACCCCGCAGGAACTGTTCTTTCTGACGTTGCCGGACGAAACCAAAATCCACACCGCTGATTTCAAAATCAAGCACGTCGAAAAGCAGGACAGCGCCATTGTCATCGACTTTTCGCGTCCGGATTTTAACGTGACGGTAAAGCTCAACCTGGTGAAAGATAAATACGCCAGCATCGATTACACCCTCGCGGCGGTAGGCCAGCCGCGTGACGTGGCGAAAATCACCTTCTTCCCGACGAAAAAGCAGTCACAGGCACCGTATGTTGACGGGGCGATCAACAGCTCGCCGATCGTTGCTGATTCGTTCTTTATTCTTCCAGATAAACCGATCGTGAATACTTACGCCTATGAAGCGACGACCAACCTCAACGTAGAGTTAAAAACGCCGATTCAGCCCGCAACGCCGGTCAGCTATACCACCTACTTCGGCACCTTCCCGGAAACCAGCCAGCTGCGCCGCAGCGTAAACCAGTTTATTAATGCCGTGCGTCCGCGTCCGTATAAGCCCTACCTGCACTACAACAGCTGGATGGATATTGGCTTCTTTACCCCCTATTCCGAACAGGACGTGCTGGGGCGGATGGATGAATGGAATAAGGAATTTATCGCCGGACGCGGCGTGGCGCTGGACGCCTTCTTGCTGGACGATGGCTGGGACGACCTGACCGGGCGCTGGCTGTTTGGCCCGGCATTCGGCAACGGTTTTGGCAAGGTACGGGAAAAAGCCGACAGCCTGCACAGCTCGGTCGGACTGTGGCTCTCACCGTGGGGAGGCTACAACAAACCGCGCGACATTCGCGTCTCGCATGCAAAAGAGTATGGGTTCGAAACCGTCGACGGGAAGCTGGCCCTGTCAGGGCCTAACTACTTTAAAAACTTCAATGAGCAGATCGTTAAGCTTATCAAAAACGAGCACATTACCTCGTTCAAGCTGGACGGGATGGGTAATGCCAACGCGCATATCCCGGGTAGCCCGTTCGCCTCGGATTTTGACGCCTCCATCGCTCTGCTGCATAACATGCGCAGCGCCAACCCGAATCTGTTTATCAACCTGACGACCGGCACCAACGCCAGTCCGTCCTGGCTGTTCTATGCGGATTCCATCTGGCGTCAGGGTGATGACATCAACCTGTACGGTCCCGGCACGCCGGTGCAGCAGTGGATGACCTACCGCGATGCCGAAACGTACCGCTCCATTGTGCGCAAAGGCCCGCTGTTTCCGCTGAACTCGTTGATGTACCACGGGATCGTCAGCGCGGAGAATGCCTACTACGGTCTGGAGAAGGTACAAACGGACAGCGATTTTGCCGATCAGGTCTGGAGCTACTTCGCCACCGGCACCCAGTTGCAGGAACTGTATATTACCCCTTCAATGCTGAACAAGGCGAAGTGGGATACGCTGGCGCAGGCCGCAAAATGGTCGCGTGACAATGCCAGCGTGCTGGTGGATACGCACTGGATTGGCGGAGACCCGACGGCACTGCAGGTTTACGGCTGGGCTTCGTGGAGTAAAGAGAAAGCCATACTCGGCTTGCGTAACCCCTCGGACAAGCCGCAAAGCTACTATCTGGATTTAGCGAAAGAATTCGAAATACCCACGGGAGACGCGGCGAAGTTTAGTCTCAAAGCGGTGTACGGCAGTAATTCAACCGTACCGGAGGAGTACAAAAACGCCGTGGTGATTACGCTGCAACCGCTGGAAACGCTGGTGTTTGAGGCGATACCAGTTAGCTAAAAGACGCAAAGATCTGTAGGCCGGGTAAGGCGCAGCCGCCACCCGGCAAAACTGGCAGGGGATGCCTTACTCCCCCTGCTGTTCCAGCGCATATTTATACAACGCATTTTTCTTCACGCCGTGAATTTCTGCCGCCAGCGCAGCGGCTTTCTTCAACGGCAGTTCCGCCTGCAGCAGCGCCAGCGTACGCAGCGCGTCGGCAGGAAGCGCGTCTTCTTCCGCCTTGTGCCCTTCGACAATCAGCACCATTTCGCCTTTGCGGCGGTTTTCGTCTTCCTTCACCCACGCCAGCAGTTCACCGACTGGCGCGCCGTGAATGGTTTCCCAGGTTTTGGTCAGCTCACGCGCCAGCACCACGTAGCGGGATTCGCCCCAGACGGTGACCATATCTTCCAGGCTTTCCAGCAGGCGGTGAGTGGATTCGTAGAAGATCAGGGTACGCGGCTCGGCTTCCAGTTCCTTTAATACATCGCGACGGCCTTTGGATTTGGCAGGGAGGAAGCCTTCATAGCAGAAACGGTCAGACGGCAAACCTGCGGCGCTCAATGCAGCAATCGCGGCGCACGGCCCCGGCAGTGGCACAACGCGAATCCCGGCTTCGCGACAGGTGCGCACCAGATGGTAGCCAGGATCGTTAATCAGCGGCGTCCCGGCGTCAGAGACCAGCGCGATGTTCTGCCCCTCTTTGAGCTTCGCCACCAGCGTTTCGGCTTTTTGTTGCTCATTGTGATCGTGCAGGGCAAACAAACGGGCGTTAATCGCGAAATGTTGCAGCAGTAAACCGGTGTGTCGGGTGTCTTCAGCGGCAATTAAATCAACAGTTTGCAATACGTTCAGCGCACGTTGGGTAATATCAGACAAATTCCCGATAGGAGTAGGTACAATATAAAGCCGGCCTTGAGAATTATCTGCCGTTTCGTGTTGTTTCATTGTTTCGTCCGTATTGCCGATTTAATATTGAGCATTGCGTAAAAAAAATCACTGGATACAGTATGGTACCGTTAACGTTTCTTCGAAAAAAAGCCACGCGCAGCGTGCCGCTGCTGCTCGCAGCCCTGATTTTTGCAGGCTGTGGCACCCAGGCACCTGACCAGAGCACCGCCCATCTTCAGGGCTCCGCTCAGGCTGATTCTGGCTTTTATCTGCAACAAATGTCGCAGAGTACAAATGATACCAGGATCAACTGGCAATTACTCGCCATTCGTGCACTGCTGAAAGAGGGCAAAACCCAGCAGGCTGCCGAGCTGTTCGGCCAACTGCCGAAAGAGCTTAACGATACTCAGCAACTTGAGCAGAGCCTGCTCTCTGCCGAGCTGAAGGTCGCGCAGAAAGATTATGATGGCGCGAAAAAGATCCTGGGGAGCATCGACCTGAGCGCGCTGGATAAAAACCAGCAGGCGCGCTTCTGGCAGGCGGGCATTACCGCTGAGCAGGGGCGCCCTTCCCTGACGCTCCTGCGTGCCTTGATTGCCCAGGAGCCGCTGCTCGCCGGTGCCGACAAGCAGAAAAACATTGATGCCACCTGGCAGGCGCTTGCCTCGATGACCCAGGATCAGGCAAAGGCGCTGGTCATTAACGCGGACGAAAACGTGCTTCAGGGCTGGCTTGATCTGCAGCAGATGTGGTTTAACAACCGCAGCGATCCAAAAATGCTGAAAGCCGGTATTACCGACTGGCAGACCCGTTACCCGCAGAACCCGGGCGCGAAAATGCTGCCAACCCAGCTGGTGAATGTGCAGAACTTTAAGCCTGCGTCGACAAGCAAAATTGCGCTGCTTCTGCCGCTGAATGGCCAGGCGGCAGTGTTTGGCCGTACGATTCAACAGGGCTTTGAAGCGGCGAAAAACGGCACCACGCCGGTAACGGGCAGTGCGGTTCCGGTGCAGGCAGCGCAGGCGGCCAACGTGAACGATGTTGTCAGCCCCTCCACCGCCGAGACCAGTGACCTGACCACCGCACAAACCCCGGCGCAGGGTACAATGCAAAACCCGGTTACCGCACCGACTACCCCTCCAGCGACGGCAGCACCGGCAGCACAGGCTCCGGCTGAGGCACAAGCGACGCCTGCACCAGAGGCAACGGCAGAACAGCCTCAACAGCAGCCGGCACAGCCAGCATCACAACCTGCCGCACAGCCGCAGGCCGTGGCGACCGCCAGCGCGAACCCTGGCGCTGAGCTGAAAATCTACGACACCAGTTCGAAGCCGCTTGACCAGGTGCTGGCGCAGGTTCAGCAGGACGGGGCAAGCATCGTTGTCGGCCCGCTGCTGAAAAACAACGTGGAAGAGCTGATGAAGAGCAATACCACGCTGAACGTACTGGCGCTCAACCAGCCGGAACAGGTTCAGAACCGGGCCAATATTTGCTACTTCGCACTCTCTCCGGAAGATGAAGCCCGCGATGCGGCGCGTCATATCCACGAGCAGGGTAAGCAGGCTCCGCTGCTGCTGATCCCGCGCAGTACGCTGGGCGATCGCGTGGCCAATGCCTTTGCCGATGAGTGGCAGAAGCTTGGCGGCGGCGTGGTGCTGCAGCAGAAATTCGGTTCCGCCTCGGAACTGCGCGCGGGCGTCAACGGCGGGGCAGGTATCGCGCTTAACGGCAGCCCTGTTACGGCGAGCCTGCCACAGCAGCAGAGCGTGACGATTGGCGGCCTGACGATCCCTGCGCCACCTACCGACGCGCAGATTAGCGGTGGCGGTAAAGTGGATGCGGCCTATATCGTTGCCACGCCACAGGAGATCGCCTTTATCAAGCCGATGATCGCGATGCGTAACGGCAGCCAGAGCGGCGCAACGCTCTACGCCAGCTCCCGCAGCGCACAGGGCACCGCAGGCCCGGATTTCCGTCTGGAAATGGACGGCCTGCAGTACAGCGAAATCCCGATGCTGGCGGGCAGCAACCCGGCGCTGATGCAGCAGGCGCTAAGCTCCGTACGTAACGACTACTCTCTGGCGCGTCTGTATGCGATGGGTGTTGATGCGTGGGCGCTGGCAAACCACTTTACCCAGATGCGTCAGGTGCCGGGCTTTGAGCTTAACGGCAACACCGGCGATCTGACCGCCACTCAGGACTGTGTGATTAACAGGAAGTTATCATGGCTCAAATACCAGCAGGGGCAAATCGTCCCGGCCAGTTAAGCCGTAAAGAGACCGGCGATGCGTGGGAGTTAAAAGCGCGTCGCTGGCTCGAAGGCAAAGGACTGCGCTTTATCGCCGCCAACGTCCGCGGGCGCGGCGGCGAAATTGATCTGATCATGAAAGACGGTCAGGTGATTGTGTTTGTAGAAGTCCGCTTTCGACAGTCTTCCCGTTTTGGCGGTGCTGCCGCCAGCGTGACGCTCGCCAAACAACATAAATTATTACAGACTGCCCACTTGTGGCTTGCCCGCCATAATGGGAGCTTTGATACTGTGGATTGCCGTTTCGATGTGATAGCCTTCACCGGAAATGAGATCGAATGGCTTAAAAACGCTTTTGGCGAAGACGCATAATTAAGATTTAAAAGGGATAACGTGCTCGAAAGAATTAAAGTGTGCTTCACAGAAAGCATCCAGACTCAGATTGCCGCGGCGGAAGCCCTTCCGGACGCGATCTCTCGCGCTGCAATGACGCTGGTGCAATCCCTGCTTAACGGCAACAAAATCCTCTGTTGTGGCAACGGAACCTCAGCCGCCAACGCACAGCATTTTGCTGCCAGCATGATTAACCGTTTTGAAACCGAACGCCCTAGTTTACCTGCCATTGCACTTAATACCGATAATGTGGTCTTAACAGCGATTGCTAACGATCGTCTGCATGACGAAATTTACGCAAAGCAGGTGCGCGCCCTGGGGCATGCCGGCGATGTGCTGCTGGCGATCTCCACGCGCGGCAACAGCCGGGACATCGTCAAAGCCGTTGAAGCCGCCGTTACCCGCGACATGACCATCGTCGCCTTAACCGGCTATGACGGCGGTGAGCTGGCGGGTCTGCTCGGGCCGCAGGATGTGGAAATCCGCATTCCGTCTCACCGTAGCGCACGTATCCAGGAGATGCATATGCTCACGGTGAACTGCTTATGCGATTTGATCGATAACACGCTTTTCCCTCACCAGGATGATTAAGGAGTTTTTATGAAGGCTTTATCGACCCTCGCAGTCCTTATGTCTGCATTACTGCTTCAGGGATGTATTGCTGCGGCCGTTGTGGGTACTGCCGCAGTAGGCACCAAAGCGGCGACCGATCCGCGCTCTGTGGGAACGCAGGTGGATGACGGTACGCTGGAGCTGCGGGTCAACAGTGCGCTGTCGAAAGACGAACAAATCAAGAAAGAAGCGCGTATCAACGTGACGGCTTATCAGGGCAAAGTCCTGCTGACGGGTCAGGCACCGAATACCGAACTCTCCAGCCGCGCGAAGCAGATCGCAATGGGCGTTGAGGGCACCACGGAAGTCTTCAATGAAATCCGCCAGGGTCAGCCAATCAGCCTGGGCACCGCGTCGTCTGACACCTGGATCACCACCAAAGTCCGCTCCCAGCTGCTGGGTTCAGACCAGGTGAAATCCTCAAACGTAAAAGTAACGACCGAAAATGGTGAAGTGTTCCTGCTGGGTCTGGTGACCGATCGTGAAGGGAAAGCGGCGGCGGATATCGCCAGCCGGGTGAGCGGCGTGAAGCACGTCACCACCGCGTTTACCTACATTAAGTAATCCACGTCTGACTAAAGGCCCGGTAGGCGCGAGCGCCACCGGGCTTTTTTTACATCAACGCAATACTCCCCACCATCACTCCGCTCAACGCCACCAGTCCCGCCGTCAGCCACAGCGCTTTCGCCGGGAAAGACTTACGCAGCATGATGAGCGACGGCAGGCTGATTGCCGGCAAGGTGATAAGCAGCGCCAGCGCCGGTGCGGTACCCATACCGGCCAGCATCATGGTCTGGACAATCGGAATTTCTGCCGCCGTGGGGATCACAAACAGGCAGCCTGCAACGGCCATCGCAATCACCCACATCAGCGTGTTGTCGATTGCGCCAACCGCATGCGGGAAGAGCCAGACGCGCGCCGCGCCCAGAACCAGTACCGCCAGGATATAGACCGGAATGGTGCTCCAGAAAAGCTGCCACAGCGCCTTACCCCAGCGAGTGAAGAAACCGCCCTGCGGTTCGCTGACGTCCAGTTCAACGGCTGCGGGTTCGACGGCAGTATCCTTCACCAGTTTTTGTACCAGCGTCGCCACCACCAGCACCGTCAGCAGCCCGGCAACCAGACGGATAGCGGCAAAATGCCAGCCGAGCACAAAGCCCATAAACACCAGCGTCGCCGGGTTGAGCAGCGGGTTCCCCATCCAGAATGCCAGCGCACCGCCCATGGATACGCGCTGGCGGCGCATACCCGCCGCTACCGGTGCGGCACAGCAGGAGCACATCATGCCCGGCAGAGAGAAAATCGTCCCCAGCAGCGTGCCCTGAAAGCGCGGCTGCCCGAGTGTTTTCACCAGCCAGTTTCGCGGAATAAGTACCTGAATCAGCGATCCCAGGATTACCCCTAAGACGGCAGCTTTCCACACCGCCAGGAAGTAGACCATGGCGTAATCCCATGCCGCCTTCAGCGGGCTGGCATCAGCCTGAGCGAGTATAGATTTACCGATGCTGTGCGTTTCGGCGGCGGTGAAGGCTTTGCCGTAGTACGGCTGCCATTTCACATACCAGAGGCCAATGATGACCACGAGAAAGAAGAGTGCGGGCTTCCACCATTGGACAGGTGTTGCCGCCTGAGATGAAGACTGACCAGTCATACCATTCCCCGGAGAGTGTTATTTAATAAGCCGGAGAAGTTTACGCCTCGCCCTGCGCGATTTCACGCAGTTTTGCCGAAGGGATGATATTGACGCCCTCCTGCGACGGTGCCAGCGCCTCTTTCAGCATCGCCTGCGCGACGTCCCGCGCCTCGATGGACTTCCAGTTACCCGGCAGGATGCGAAACAGCGGGGCGAAGAAGGATTCGTTAAAACGCCGTTCGTCGCGGTGGCCCATCAGCATGGAAGGCCGCACGATTGTCAGGCGCTCCCACTTCTGCGCAATCAGCGCCTCTTCCATTTTGCCCTTCACCTGATTGTAAAAAAACGGTGAGCCGGTGCTGGCACCGTGCGAGCTCACCACCAGGAAATGTTTTGCCCCCAGCTTTTTCGCCGTCAGGGCGGTATCCACCACCAGCGTGTAGTCCGCATGGACGAACGCTTCTTTACTGCCCGCCTCACGCCGCGTCGTGCCCAGGCAGCAAAAGGCGATATCTATAGGATCCTGCACCTGCGCCAGCGCGTCGGTGAGCTGGGGATCGTGCGGGTTATAGACGCCGGTGATATCCAACAGCGGGCGGCGCGTCGGGGCGGCAATATAGTTGATATGCCGGTCCTGGATCAGCAACCGCAGCAGATGTCCCCCCACCAGCCCGGTTGCGCCGGTAATCAGTACCTGACTCATCTTATCCCCTTTACAGAATTGTCCGTTTGCGATCTGGACCTGCTCTACCACACTTAAAAGTCTGTTACCGGTAAGTATTTACCACAAACGGGAAAAAAACAGTCTGAAGCGAAAACAACGGAGGAAGCATGGGTAAAAAAATCGCAGTCTTGATTACCGACGAGTTTGAAGATTCAGAATTTACGTCACCAGCTGAGGCATTCCGCAAGGCAGGCCACGAGGTCATCACCATTGAGAAAGAAGCGGGTAAAACCGTGAAGGGCCACAAGGGCGAAGCCAGCGTGACCATCGATGAGTCCATCGATAACGTCAGCCCGTCAGATTTCGACGCCCTGCTGTTACCGGGCGGCCATTCACCGGATTCCCTGCGCGGGGACGAGCGTTTCGTCACCTTTACCCGTGACTTCGTCGGCACCGGCAAGCCGGTCTTTGCCATCTGCCACGGCCCGCAGCTGCTGATCAGCGCTGAAGTGGTCCGCGGGCGTAAGCTTACGGCGGTGAAACCGATCGTTATCGATCTGAAAAACGCAGGGGCCGAGTTTTACGATCAGGAGGTGGTCAACGATAACGACCAGCTGATCACCAGCCGGACCCCGGACGATCTCCCGGCGTTTAACCGCGAAGCGCTACGCCTGCTCGGCGCGTAGCCAGTGAAGCTTCTTGCCAAAGCCCAGGGTGTTGTCGGTAAATTTCAGCTCATCAATCCGGATTTCCCACACCGGGGCTTTTAGCGCAGCAGCAACCGGGAAGCGGCGCGTGTAGCGTTTACGCTGTGCGTCGCTTTCTTCACCTTCCAGACGACGAATCTCACCTTTGAACTGCACGCCGCGGATCAGCGCGACGGTTTTGGGCTGGCCGTTGACCGTGCCCGCCACTTTTGCCTGCTGGCCGGTCATCTGGGCATGCCGCGTTTTGTCCTCACTCATGACGTAAAAAGCGACGCGTTCAGGATCGTAGTAGTAAAAGGCGTTGGCGCACCACATTTCGCCCTCGCTATATACGCACCAGGTCACGACGTGCTGCTTTGCCAGCCAGCGGTTAATGGCGGCCAGTATTTCCATTTTCGCTCTCTCTCATGCTATGGTGCGTTCACCTTAACATACTGAATCTGTTTACCGTGTGCTGGTTTCTCTATCTTGTCCGAACCGCTGATAACGCACTCTACACCGGGATCACCACCGATGTGGCGCGGCGTTTTTTACAACATCAAACGGGGAAAGGGGCAAAAGCGCTGCGGGGGAAAGGCGAACTGCAGCTGGCTTTTTCTGCCGCCGTGGGGGACAGATCGCTGGCACTCAGGCTGGAGTACCGTATTAAGCAGCTAACGAAGCGCCAGAAGGAGCGCCTCGTGACCGGAGACGGCTCCTTTGAGGCGCTACGCGAGAGCCTGATTAAAAGCGATTAAAATGGTCGTGGTAGTCCACCAGACCATTTACGCCGTTCAGGGCATCATCCGCCAGGCGATGCACCTGGAAGGCGGATTCGGTACCTGGCCAGCGGCAGCGAAGATCGTAATGCGCGGCCTGCTCGAAGCCTAAACGGCCATAGAACGCCGGATCGCCCAGCGTGACCACGGCGGCATAACCAAACTCATTCAGCGAGTCCAGCCCTTCATAGACCAGCTGGCGCGCCAGGCCCTGCCCGCGGTAGTTTTCATCTACCGCCAGCGGTGCCATGCCCACCCACTGAAGATCTTCACCCTGAACGATCACCGGGCTGAAGGCAACATAGCCGACAACCTGACCTTCGTCATCGGTGGCAACCAGCCCCAGCGTGATCAGGCCGTCTTCACGGAGATCGTGGACCAGTTGGGCTTCCGCATCGCTCTCAAAAGCGCGGCGTAATAACGCATCGATACCCGGTGCATCAATCCCTATTTCGACTCGAATCAGCATGGCTCACCTACTGAAGTGTGTTTACTGTCCGGCGGGGATTTCAGCCCCGCCTCAACAAAATCTGCCATTTGCATCAACATCACGCGCAGCGCTTTCGGCATCTGCTCCAGCTCAATGGCATCCATTAAATTCTTAACGTACAGGCCAAGCTCCGTGTCGCCCTCAATCACCAGACGGCGCTGGAAGAAGAGTGTGTCCGGGTCCTGCTTACGCGCGGCAATCATCAGCAGGTCGCTGGCGTTGGCGCTAAAGCTCACGTCCGCCACGGCAGACTCACGAACGATCAGCTGGTCGTTCTCTACGGAGGTGAACCAGCGCAGCCCGATGTCACGCACCTCAATGCTTAACCAGCGCCCTTCCAGAAACTCCAGCTCGCCATCCTGCAGCGCCTGACGGAACTGCCAGCTCAGGACCTGCTCCAGCACCTGGCGTTTAAGCGCGAACGGCGCCAGCCTGACCGGCACGCTCAGCATCGATGGACCGAATTGTACGAGACGTGAACGCAGTTTATCCAGCACGAGCTTTACTCCCTGATAGCTATAGTCCCGCTATTTTGCCACATCCATTCCACAACATAGCGGCGTAAATCAACAAACCATCGTCGGACGTACCCCATTATTGGTGCCATCAATACGCCATTAGCTGCCTTAAATCAAAAATTGTCGCGTATGGGTTAATTAAAATCCCAGCTCGTTAACAATTTTGCTATCGACTACATCAGGATAATTTATGGAGCTGCTCTGCCCTGCCGGAAACCTTCCGGCGCTTAAGGCGGCCATCGAGAATGGGGCCGATGCGGTCTATATCGGGCTGAAAGATGACACCAACGCCCGCCATTTTGCTGGCCTTAACTTTACGGAGAAAAAGCTTCAGGAAGCCGTTAACTTCGTTCATCAGCACCGCCGCAAGCTGCATATTGCCATCAACACGTTTGCCCATCCTGACGGTTACGCCCGCTGGCAGCGCGCGGTGGACATGGCAGCACAGCTGGGCGCCGATGCGTTAATCCTGGCCGACCTCGCCATGCTTGAGTATGCGGCAGAACGCTATCCGCATATTGAGCGCCACGTCTCTGTTCAGGCATCTGCCACCAACGAAGAGGCGGTGCGTTTTTACCATCAACACTTTGACGTCGCTCGCGTGGTGCTGCCGCGCGTGCTCTCTATTCATCAGGTTAAGCAACTCGCGCGCGTCACGCCAGTGCCGCTGGAGGTTTTTGCCTTTGGTAGTCTGTGCATCATGGCCGAAGGCCGTTGCTATCTTTCTTCTTACTTAACCGGTGAATCGCCGAATACCGTCGGGGCCTGCTCCCCTGCCCGCTTCGTCCGCTGGCAGCAGACCCCACAGGGGCTGGAGTCGCGTCTGAATGAAGTTCTGATCGACCGCTATCAGGACGGTGAAAACGCGGGTTATCCGACGCTGTGCAAAGGCCGCTACCTGGTCGACGGCGAGCGCTACCACGCGCTGGAAGAGCCCACCAGCCTTAACACGCTGGAGCTGCTGCCGGAGCTGCTGGCCGCCAATATTGCCTCGGTGAAAATTGAAGGTCGCCAGCGCAGTCCGGCCTATGTGAGCCAGGTGGCGAAAGTGTGGCGTCAGGCCATCGACCGCTGCATGGCGGACCCGCAGAGCTACGCCCCACAGGCGGCGTGGATGGAGACGCTCGGATCGATGTCCGAAGGCACGCAAACCACGCTGGGCGCGTATCACCGTAAATGGCAGTGAGATAACCATGAAATATTCATTAGGGCCGGTGCTCTACTACTGGCCAAAAGAGACGCTGGAAGATTTTTACCAACAGGCCGCCACCAGCAGCGCCGATGTGATTTACCTCGGTGAAGCAGTATGCAGCAAACGCCGCGCCACCAAAGTGGGCGACTGGCTGGAGATGGCGAAAAGCCTGGCCAGGAGCGGCAAGCAGGTGGTGCTGTCAACGCTCGCGCTGGTTCAGGCTTCGTCCGAACTGGGCGAGCTGAAGCGCTACGTCGAAAACGGTGAGTTTCTGCTGGAGGCGAGCGACCTGGGCGTGGTGAACATGTGCGCCGAACGCAGGCTGCCGTTTGTCGCAGGCCATGCGCTGAACTGCTATAACGCCGTCACCCTGCGCCTGCTGCTCAAACAGGGAATGACCCGCTGGTGCATGCCGGTGGAGCTCTCCCGTGACTGGCTGGCAAACCTGCTGAATCAGTGCGACGAGCTGGGCATTCGCCATCAGTTCGAAGTGGAAGTGCTGAGCTACGGTCATCTGCCGCTGGCCTACTCTGCCCGCTGCTTCACCGCGCGATCGGAAGACCGCCCGAAAGATGAATGTGAAACCTGCTGCATCAAGTACCCGAACGGGCGCAGCATGCTGTCGCAGGAGAACCAGCAGGTGTTTGTCCTGAACGGCATTCAGACCATGAGCGGTTACGTCTATAACCTCGGCAACGAGCTGGCGTCGATGGACGGGCTGGTGGACATGGTGCGCCTGTCGCCGCTGGATACCAGCGTTTTCGCGATGCTGGACGCCTTCCGCGCTAACGAAAACGGCGCGTCGCCGCTGCCGCTGGCGGCAAACAGCGACTGCAACGGTTACTGGAAACGTCTGGCCGGGCTGGAACTTCAGGCCTAAAAAAGGCTCACTTTGTTAACAACGGTTATCATTTTTTAATGCAGTATTAAAGATTGACCGTCGACAAAGTGAGCTGTTATGACTGACAAAACCATTCCGTTTTCGGTGCTGGATCTGGCGCCGATCCCACAAGGCTCCTCGGCAAGAGAAGCCTTCACGCACTCTCTCGATCTGGCTCAGCTGGCCGAAAAGCGTGGCTATCACCGCTACTGGCTGGCAGAACATCACAACATGGTCGGCATTGCCAGCGCCGCTACATCGGTGCTGATTGGCTACCTGGCAGCGAATACCACCACTTTGCACCTTGGCTCCGGTGGCGTGATGCTGCCGAACCACGCCCCGCTGGTGATAGCCGAGCAGTTCGGGACGCTGAACACCCTCTATCCGGGCCGTATTGACCTGGGGCTTGGCCGCGCGCCGGGCAGCGACCAGCCGACCATGCGCGCCCTGCGCCGCCATATGAGCGGCGATATCGATAACTTCCCGCGCGACGTGGCGGAACTGGTGGACTGGTTCGACGCGCGCGATCCGAACCCGCACGTGCGCCCGGTGCCGGGCTATGGCGAGAAGATCCCGGTGTGGCTGTTAGGCTCGAGCCTGTATAGCGCGCAGCTCGCCGCGCAGCTGGGGCTGCCGTTCGCGTTCGCCTCCCACTTCGCGCCGGATATGCTCCATCAGGCGCTGCACCTCTACCGTACGAACTTCAAACCGTCCGAGCGTCTGGAGAAGCCGTACGCGATGGTGTGTATCAACATCATTGCCGCTGACAGCAATCGCGACGCGGAATTCCTGTTTACCTCTATGCAGCAGGCGTTTGTGAAGCTGCGCCGCGGCGAGACGGGCCAGTTGCCGCCTCCGGTGGAAAATATGCATCAGCTGTGGTCGGCCTCCGAGCAGTATGGCGTGCAGCAGGCGTTGAGCATGTCGCTGGTGGGTGATAAGGCAAAAGTGCGTCACGGGCTGGAAGCAGTGCTGCGTGAAACACAGGCGGATGAAATTATGGTCAACGGCCAGATTTTCGATCACCAGGCGCGTTTACATTCGTTTGACCTGGCGATGCAGGTGAAAGAAGAATTGGTGGGGTAGTTTTTTGCCGGATGGCGGCTTCGCCTTATCCGGCCTACGCGGTCCCTGTAGGCCCGGTAAGCTTAGCGCCACCGGGCAATGTGTTTACTGGTACACAGGCAACAGGTTAAAGCTCGACAGCACGTGAACCAGCGCGTTACCCACCCCAAATACCAGGATCAGCGCAATCATCGGTTTACCGCCCCAGACGCGGAATTTCGGGCTGCCGAAGCGTTTACGTGATTTACGTGCCAGCAGCGCCGGCACAATCGCCGCCCAGATGGTGGCCGCCAGCCCTGCATAGCCGATGGCGTACAGGAAACCGTTCGGCCACAGCAGACCGCCGACAATCGGCGGCAGGAAGGTCAGCAGCGCCGTCTTGAAACGCCCCATCGCAGAATCGTCAAAGCCAAACAGATCCGCCAGGTAGTCAAACAGGCCCAGCGTCACACCGAGGAATGAACTCGCCACCGCAAAGTTGGAGAAGACCACCAGCAGCAGATCCAGACTGCGGCTGTTCAGTACGCCGCTCAGCGCCTGCACCAGCACGTCAATGTTACCGCCCTTTTGCGCAATGCCGATAAACTCCGGGCGCGGGATGTTGCCCATTGTCCCCAGCAGCCAAATCACATACAGCCCAAGCGCCAGCAGCGTGCCGTAGACCAGGCACTTCACGATGGTGCGCGGATCCTTGCCGTAGTACTTCATCAGGCTCGGCACGTTGCCGTGGTAGCCGAACGACGCCAGACAGAACGGCAGAGTCATTAGCAGATACGGCGTGTAGGAGGTATTAACTTCCGCAACGTTAAACAGCGTGGCGGGCGTAACGTGCCCCAGCAGGCTGCCGAAGGTCAGGAAGAAGGTGATGACCTTAGCGCCCAGCACAATCGCCGTCATGCGGCTCACCGCTTTGGTGCTCATCCAGACGATAAACGCCACGCCCAGCGCAAAGCAAAGCCCGGCCAGACGCGCCGGAACGTTCAGCGACATCTCCGAAAAGGTGTGATGCAGAATCGAGCCGCTTGCTGAGATGTACGCGTAGGTCAGGATGTAGAGCACAAATGCGATGGAAAGGCCGTTCACCAGGTTCCAGCCTTTGCCCAGCAGATCTTTGGTGATGGTGTCGAAGCTGGAGCCAATGCGGTAGTTCAGGTTCGCTTCAAGGATCATCAGGCCGGAATGCAGCATGCAGAACCAGGTGAACACCAGCGCGGCCAGCGACCAGAAGAACCACGCACCGGACATGACCACGGGCAGGGAAAACATCCCGGCACCTATAATGGTTCCGCCGATGATCACCACGCCGCCAAGCAGCGAAGGTGACGTTTGGGTGGTGGTTAGTGTCGCCATACAGCCTTTTCTCCAGTTAATCATGCGGTTCTGCATTTTAGTGTGTTGCACTGTACCAGTACAGGAGTACAAAGGGAATAAAAAAAGCCCCGATAGCGTGTATCGGGGCTGTATATTTTACTTTACGTCAGAAGCGAAAGGCTTACGCGTCACCGAAACGACGACGGCTGGTGCCTTCTTCACGACGTGGGCCACGGCTTTCGCGGCGCTCGCCTGAGAAACGACGACCTTCACCACCGCGACCTTCACTGCGACCGCCTTCACGACGCTCGCCGCCGAAACCGCGACCACCGCCACGACGTTCGCCACCGCGGTCAGGACGTGGCTGCGCATCGCCCAGCAGCTGCATGTTCATCGGCTTGTTCAGGATGCGGGTGCGAGTAAAGTGCTGCAGTACTTCGCCCGGCATGCCTTTTGGCAGTTCGATGGTAGAGTGGGATGCGAACAGCTTGATGTTACCAATGTAACGGCTGCTGATGTCGCCTTCGTTAGCAATCGCGCCAACGATGTGACGAACTTCAACACCATCATCACGGCCCACTTCAATGCGGTACAGTTCCATGTCGCCAGCGTCACGACGCTCACGACGTGGACGGTCTTCACCACCACGCTCTGGACGGTCGCCGCGTGGACCACGGTCGTTACGGTCGCCACGACGTTCGAAACGATCGTCACGGTCACGGAACTCACGCTTAGGACGCATCGGTGCATCTGGTGGCACGATCAGGCTACGTTCGCCCTGAGCCATTTTCAGCAGTGCTGCAGCCAGAGTTTCCATGTCCAGCTCTTCGCCTTCAGCGACAGGCTGGATCTGCGACAGCAGCGCGCGGTACTGATCCAGATCGCTGCTTTCCAGCTGCTGCTGTACTTTCGCGGCGAATTTTTCCAGACGGCGTTTGCCCAGCAGGTCTGCGTTTGGCAGGTCGGCTTCTGGAATGGTCAGCTTCATGGTGCGTTCAATGTTGCGCAGCAGACGACGCTCGCGGTTCTCAACGAACAGCAGCGCACGGCCAGCACGACCCGCACGACCGGTACGACCGATACGGTGAACGTAAGACTCGGAGTCCATCGGGATGTCGTAGTTGACAACCAGGCTGATACGCTCAACGTCCAGACCACGTGCTGCCACGTCTGTTGCAATCAGGATATCCAGACGACCGTCTTTCAGACGTTCCAGCGTCTGCTCACGCAGGGCCTGGTTCATGTCGCCGTTCAGCGCTGCGCTGTTGTAGCCGTTACGCTCCAGCGCTTCAGCCACTTCCAGGGTCGCATTTTTGGTACGCACGAAGATAATCGCCGCATCAAAATCTTCCGCTTCCAGGAAACGGACCAGCGCTTCGTTTTTGCGCATGCCGTACACGGACCAGTAGCTCTGGCTGATGTCCGGGCGAGTGGTCACGCTGGACTGAATACGCACTTCCTGCGGCTCTTTCATGAAGCGGCGGGTAATGCGACGGATCGCTTCTGGCATGGTTGCAGAGAACAGAGCGGTCTGGTGACCTTCCGGGATCTGCGCCATGATGGTTTCTACGTCTTCAATGAAGCCCATACGCAGCATTTCATCTGCTTCATCCAGTACCAGGCCGCTCAGTTTAGAGAGGTCCAGAGTACCGCGCTTCAGGTGATCCAGCAGACGGCCCGGCGTACCGACGACAATCTGTGGGCCCTGGCGCAGGGCGCGTAACTGCACGTCATAACGCTGGCCGCCGTACAGGGCTACCACGTTTACGCCGCGCATATGTTTAGAGAATTCCGTCATTGCTTCAGCAACCTGAACAGCCAGTTCACGAGTTGGAGCCAGGACGAGGATCTGCGGTGCACGCAGGTCCGGATCGATGTTGTTCAGCAGCGGCAGCGAGAACGCTGCAGTTTTACCGCTACCAGTCTGGGCCATGCCCAGCACGTCACGACCAGAAAGCAGATGCGGGATACATTCTGCCTGGATCGGAGATGGTTTTTCGTAACCCAGATCGTTAAGGGCTTCAAGGATAGGAGCCTTCAGGCCCAGATCTGCAAAAGTGGTTTCGAATTCAGCCATGTAGTACGAGTGCCTCAATGTCAATGGCGGCCAGTCTACTTAGCTCATCGTGAAAATGATTAGCAATTTTCATTGAAAAGTGTGAACCGGCTCAAAGTAGGTGTATTGACGAACAACAACGCCCTCACCAGTGAAGGTGATGGCAATCAAAAGATTACGGGCTGATGTTTATGTCGTCAGCTATTGCTGGTCCGATTCTGCCAGGTCGTCTTGCTCCTGGCCCAAGAGCGATAATTCCAACAATGCATAACGGTGCTCAACGAAGTTATGTACGTTGTTAGCAACCGCTAATTTGAACAGTGCCGTAGCGCTGTCCATATCCCCCAGACTTAGGTAGTACTTACCTAAATAGAAGTTGGTTTCACTGAGATGCTCAGCGAGCGAGGTGTTATCCGTTGCGTCCGCCTTGAGGCGTTCCATCAGCGTTGCTTCGCTAATGTTGCCCAGGTAGAACTCGACAATGTTCCATCCCCACTGTTCCTTATCCGATTTCTCGAAGCGCTGTTGTAGTGCTTCTTTTGCCTGCTTCTCATCGAGCTTCCGCTCAACGATGTAAAGCCACAGGCTACGGAAAGGATCATTAGGATCGTCTTGATAAAACGCCAGCAGATCATCTTGCGCTAACTTGTCACGACCGCCGTAATACAATGCGATACCGCGATTCAAGTGCGCGTAGTTGTAAGTTGGATCAAGCTCAAGTACAGAATCAAACGCTTCATAGGCAGCATCAAAATTGCCTGCCTGCGTTAAATAAATGCCTAAGTAATTGAATACTTCAGGCATATCAGGTCGGATAGCCAGCGCTTGTGAAAAATCATTTCGCGCTAATGCTCTCAGACCGAGACTATCATACAACACTCCGCGCTCATATAAAAGCTGTGCGCGTTCGTCATCGGTTAAAGCCCGACTGGCAAGTATTTGTTCCATGCGTGCCAGAATCACTTCCTGCTGCAAAGTCGGTTGCAATGGCACTGCGAGGACTTCGCTCTTACGCCAGGCAGAGTTGCTGCATCCTGCCAGCGTTAAAGCTGTCGCAACGAAACACCAGCGCAAAAAAGGCTTCATTTCCCACTCCCGAAGACAACTATTGGATGAACGTCCTGTCCCCCGGCGGCTTAACAAGGCGTCCTGCCTGATAACAGGCCCTCCGCAAAGCGGAGGGCAAATGGCAACTTACTCGCCTTGCTGTTCAGCAGCCGGAGCTTCCGGTGCCGCAGCAGGTTGAGACTGCTCGGTTGCTTCTTTAATGCTCAGACGGATACGGCCCTGACGGTCAACTTCCAGAACCTTAACCGGCACTTCCTGACCCATCTGCAGGTAATCGGTCACTTTCTCAACGCGCTTGTCAGCGATCTGAGAGATGTGAACCAGACCTTCTTTACCGCCACCGATGGCAACGAACGCACCAAAGTCAACGATACGGGTCACTTTACCCGCGTAGACGCGGCCCACTTCGATTTCAGCAGTGATTTCTTCGATGCGACGGATAGCGAATTTCGCTTTCTCGCCGTCGGTTGCTGCGATCTTCACAGTACCGTCATCTTCGATTTCGATGGTGGTGCCGGTCTCTTCGGTCAGCGCGCGGATAACAGAACCGCCCTTACCGATAACATCTTTGATCTTGTCTGGATTGATCTTGATGGTGTGAATACGCGGAGCGAATTCAGAGATATCACCGCGTGGCGCGTTGATAGCCTGTTCCATCACGCCCAGGATGTGCAGACGCGCACCTTTAGCCTGGTTCAGAGCAACCTGCATGATCTCTTTGGTGATACCTTCAATTTTGATATCCATCTGCAGGGCAGAGATACCGTCGCGGGAACCCGCTACTTTGAAGTCCATATCACCCAGGTGGTCTTCGTCACCCAGAATGTCAGACAGAACAACGAAGTTGTCGCCTTCTTTCACCAGACCCATTGCGATACCCGCAACGGCGGCTTTGATCGGCACGCCCGCATCCATCAGCGCCAGAGAGGCACCACATACGGAAGCCATGGAAGAAGAACCGTTGGATTCGGTGATTTCAGAAACCACGCGAACGGTGTACGGGAATTTGTCAGCTTCCGGCATCACTGCCAGCACGCCGCGCTTCGCCAGACGACCGTGACCAATTTCACGACGCTTCGGTGAGCCAACCATACCGGTTTCGCCCACAGAGTACGGAGGGAAGTTGTAGTGGAACAGGAAGTTGTCAGTACGCTCGCCCATCAGTTCATCGATGATCTGTGCGTCACGTGCGGTACCCAGGGTTGCGGTAACCAGCGCCTGCGTTTCACCACGGGTGAACAGCGCAGAACCATGAGTACGCGGCAGTACGCCAGTGCGTACGTCCAGACCACGAATCATGTCTTTTTCACGGCCATCGATACGCGGCTCGCCTGCCAGTACGCGGCTACGAACAACGTTTTTCTCGATAGCGTGCAGAATTTCGCCAATTTCGTTAGCGTCCAGCGTTTCGTCTTCGGCAACCAGGGTCGCGGTTACTTCAGATTTGATCGCGTCAACCTGAGCGTAACGCTCCTGTTTGTCGGTGATGCGGTAAGCGTCGCTCAGACGAGATTCTGCCAGTGCCGCAACGCGTGCGTTCAGCGCGTCGTTTGCTGCTTCTGGCTGCCAGTCCCAACGTGGCTTACCGGCTTCTTTCACCAGGTCGTTGATGTTCTGGATAACAATCTGCTGCTGCTCATGACCGAACACCACAGCGCCCAGCATCTGGTCTTCGCTCAGCAGTTCAGCTTCGGATTCAACCATCAGCACAGCCGCTTCAGTACCGGCAACAACCAGGTCCAGCTTACTTTCTTTCAGCTCTTCCTGAGTTGGGTTCAGCACGTACTGGTCGTTGATGTAACCGACGCGCGCGGCACCGATTGGGCCATTGAATGGAATACCAGACAGTGACAGGGCAGCGGAGGCACCGATCATCGCAACGATGTCCGGGTTAACCTGTGGGTTAACGGAAACAACGGTCGCAATAACCTGCACTTCGTTAACGAAGCCTTCCGGGAACAGCGGACGAACCGGGCGGTCAATCAGACGCGCGATCAGGGTTTCGCCTTCGCTTGGACGGCCTTCACGACGGAAGAAGCCACCCGGGATTTTGCCGGCAGCGTAGGTACGCTCCTGGTAGTTAACGGTCAGCGGGAAGAAGTCCTGACCTGGTTTAGCTTTTTTCTGGCCCACAACGGTCACGAATACCGCGGTGTCATCCATGCTTACCATAACGGCAGCAGTCGCCTGGCGTGCCATCATGCCGGTTTCCAGCGTGACGGTATGTTGACCATACTGGAATTTACGAACGATCGGATTCAGCAAAATTCTATCCTTTCTTAAATGTATGACAGCACACCGCCGGCGTGCTGTCGATTTAACCCGACCTTCTTCGCATCCTCGCGACTAATGACAACCGACACCCCCATGGGTGAAGCCTCTCATTAGCCGCGCGAACCTCTGCAATGAAGATCATTTATAGCAACAATACAATAGTTTCCATTGAATTGCTGCCGTCTGGTTGAAAAAAGGGGCCATCAGGCCCCCTTTTCTGAAACTCGCAAGACTTAGCGACGCAGACCCAGACGCTCGATCAGCGCGGTGTAGCGTGCAACATCTTTACGCTTCAGGTAGTCGAGCAGTTTACGACGCTGAGAAACCATGCGCAGCAGACCACGACGGCTGTGGTGATCTTTTTTGTGCTCTGCAAAGTGACCCTGCAGGTGGTTAATCTGTGCAGTCAGCAGTGCAACCTGAACTTCGGTAGAACCGCTGTCGTTAGTACCACGACCAAACTCAGAAACGATTTTAGCTTTAGCTTCAACGCTTAGAGACATTTTCAAACTCCAAAGTATAAAAAATGTAAGGGTGCCGATCTCTAATTCAGCGACCCCATGTACGCCCCGCAGATTGTTAAACAATTTACCGGGCGTTAAGCGGCGATATTCTACTCGTCTCCCCTGCTTATCGCAAGGTGAGGCGTAATCACCGTCACGCGTCGACCGGATATTCGACGACCAGACGACGCGGCGCAACGCGCCCTTCACCGTCCATTTCGCCCATACCGATGAATTTCCCTTCGTCACCTTCCGTCACGCGTACAAGTCCATCCAGCGGCGCATCCGCCGTACGAACCGGGTTTCCGTTCTTAAAGTAAACGGACGATGTTAAAGGAAGATTAACGATCGGGAAGTCCGCTGCCGGACTGTCCATTGGCATCAGCAGTGGATCCAGCAAATCTGCTGGTTCCACTCCCTGCGCTTGTGCCTGCTCAGCCAGCGCGCGCAGCTGCTCAAGCGTCACCATGCGTTCCACCGGATATTTACTGACCGCCAGACGACGCAGGTAGATCACATGCGCGCCGCAGCCCAGCTTTTCACCCAGGTCGTCGATGATGGTGCGAATATAGGTCCCTTTCGAACAGTGGACTTCCAGCTCCAGCTCGTCACCTTCGTGGCGAATGAACAGCAGCTCATACACGGTTATCGGACGCGCTTCGCGCGGGACGTCAATTCCCTGGCGCGCATATTCGTAGAGCTTCTTGCCCTGATATTTCAGTGCCGAATACATCGACGGCACCTGCATCGTGTCTCCGCGGAAGCTCTCCAGGGCCGCATCAAGCTGTTCAGCGCTGAAGGTCACCGGGCGCTCTTCCACCACCTGACCATCCGCGTCGGAGGTATCCGTACGCTGGCCAAGTTTAGCGATAACGCGGTAGCGTTTATCGGAATCGAGCAGGTACTGGGAAAACTTTGTCGCTTCACCCAGGCAAATCGGCAGCATGCCGGTCGCCAGCGGATCCAGCGCGCCGGTGTGGCCCGCACGGTTAGCGTTATAAATACGTTTCACTTTTTGCAGCACGTCGTTACTGGATGCACCCTGCGGTTTATCCAACAGCAGCACGCCATGCACGTCGCGACCGCGACGACGAGGACGACTCATCAGTCCTCCTTGCTGTCGTCCGTCGGGTTAACACGACGTTCGTCGTCATGTTTCACCACGCTGGTCACCAGGTTGGACATGCGCATACCTTCGACCAGCGAGTTGTCGTAGAAGAAGGTCAGCTCGGGAACAATACGCAGGCGCATCGCTTTGCCGAGCAGAGAGCGGATGAAACCAGAGGCTTCCTGCAGTGCTTTAATGCCGTTCTTCACCGCCGCTTCGTCCTGATCGTTCAGGAAGGTCACGAACACTTTGGCATAGGCCAGGTCACGAGACATTTCCACGCCAGAGACGGTGGTCATCATACCGATACGCGGGTCTTTGATTTCGCGTTGCAGGATAAGCGCAATCTCTTTCTGCATCTCCTGCGCCACGCGCTGTGGGCGACCAAATTCTTTCGCCATAATAAATTCTCCAGACAAAAAAGGGGCTAAAAGCCCCTTTTAAAATTATTGCCGGGTGGCACGAGGCGATCCCGGCCTACATATGGACTTATCCCTAAGGATTAGTCGATGCTGCGTTGGATCTCGATGATTTCGAACACTTCGATCATATCGCCAACGCGAACGTCGTTGTAGTTCTTAACGCCGATACCACATTCCATGCCGTTACGGACTTCGTTAACGTCATCTTTGAAGCGGCGCAGGGATTCCAGCTCGCCTTCGTAGATAACCACGTTGTCACGCAGTACGCGGATTGGGTTGTGACGCTTGATGGTACCTTCGGTAACCATACAGCCCGCGATCGCACCGAATTTCGGTGATTTGAACACGTCACGCACTTCAGCCAGACCGATGATCTGCTGTTTCAGCTCAGGAGACAGCATACCGCTCATCGCGGCTTTCACTTCGTCGATCAGGTTATAGATGACGGAGTAGTAGCGCAGATCCAGGCTTTCCGCTTCGATCACGCGGCGAGCAGATGCATCAGCACGCACGTTGAAGCCAACCAGGATAGCGTTGGACGCCGCAGCCAGGGTTGCGTCGGTTTCGGTGATACCACCTACGCCAGAACCGATGATCTTCACTTTCACTTCGTCGGTAGACAGTTTCAGCAAGGAGTCGGAGATCGCTTCCACAGAACCCTGAACGTCCGCTTTCAGAACGACGTTCACTTCGTGAACTTCGCCTTCAGCCATGTTCGCAAACATGTTCTCAAGTTTAGATTTCTGCTGACGCGCCAGCTTAACTTCACGGAACTTGCCCTGACGATACAGTGCCACTTCACGCGCTTTCTTCTCGTCACGCACAACGGTCACTTCATCACCGGCAGCCGGAACACCGGACAGCCCCAGGATTTCCACTGGAATGGACGGACCTGCTTCCAGCACTTCCTGACCCAATTCGTTACGCATCGCACGAACACGACCGTATTCGAAGCCACACAGAACGATGTCGCCCTTGTTCAGCGTACCTTCGCGAACCAGAACCGTTGCAACCGGACCACGACCTTTATCCAGGAAGGATTCGATTACCGCACCGCTCGCCATACCTTTACGAACGGCTTTCAGCTCCAGAACTTCGGCCTGAAGCAGGATAGCGTTCAGCAGGTCGTCGATACCAGTACCCGCTTTTGCAGATACAGGGATGAACTGCGCTTCGCCGCCCCACTCTTCCGGCATAACGCCGTACTGAGACAGTTCGTTCTTCACGCGGTCCAGATCGGCTTCTGGCTTATCGATTTTGTTGACCGCAACAACCAGAGGCACCTGCGCCGCTTTCGCGTGCTGGATAGCTTCAATGGTCTGTGGCATAACGCCATCGTCTGCTGCAACAACCAGTACAACGATATCCGTAGCCTGAGCACCACGAGCACGCATTGAGGTGAACGCTGCGTGGCCTGGGGTATCCAGGAAGGTGATCATGCCGTTTTCAGTTTCTACGTGGTAAGCACCGATGTGCTGGGTAATGCCACCCGCTTCGCCGGAGGCAACTTTCGTAGAACGAATGTAGTCGAGCAGAGAGGTTTTACCGTGGTCAACGTGACCCATGATGGTCACAACCGGTGCACGCGGTTCAGCCGCAGCGCCAGTGTCACGGTCGCTCATTACTGCTTCTTCCAGCTCGTTTTCACGACGCAGGATAACTTTGTGGCCCATCTCTTCGGCAACCAGCTGTGCGGTTTCCTGGTCGATAACCTGGTTGATGGTCGCCATTGCGCCCAGCTTCATCATCGCTTTGATGACCTGAGAGCCTTTAACCGCCATCTTGTTTGCCAGATCGCCAACGGTGATGGTTTCGCCAATCACGACGTCACGGTTAACCGCCTGAGCTGGCTTCTGGAAGCCCTGCTGCAGAGAAGAACCTTTACGCTTACCGCCTTTACCACCGCGAACCGCTGCACGAGCTTCTTCGCGGTCAGCTTTAGATTCAGCGTGTTTGTTACCTTTCTTAGCCGGACGCGCGGCTTTTGCATTACGACCACGGCCACGGCCGCCTTCTACTTCACGGTCGTTATCATCTTCAGCCTGACGCGCATGCTGAGAAGTGGTCACGTGATAGTCGCTGGTGTCTTCAGTCGGTTCAGCGGTATTCACGCCATTCTTCTCGTTTTCTTCTGCCATACGACGCGCTTCTTCAGCGACGCGGCGAGCTTCTTCTTCCAGCTTACGGCGGGCTTCTTCTTCCGCTTTACGCTTCAGCTCGGCAGCTTCATTTTCACGGCGGGCTTTTTCAGCCTGGGCGGTTTTGGTCATTTCGTCTGTCTGTTGATTGCTCACTTTGTCTTTTTCCGCAGCGTCACGCTTCACTTTATCACTGGCGTCGCGTTTCGCTTTTTCTGCGGCCTCACGTTCAGCTTTTAATTCTGCTTCACGTTTGGCGGCTGCTTCCGCCTCACGCTGAGCTTGTTCTTCCGCTTCACGCTGTGCCTGCTCTTCCGCGGCAAGGCGTTCTGCCTCTTGCGGATCACGTTTTACAAAGGTGCGCGTCTTGCGGACTTCAATTTGTACCGATTTGCTTTTGCCACCGGTACCAGGAATGTTTAACGTGCTGCGCGTTTTGCGCTGCAGCGTTAACTTGTCAGGCGTAGAACCGTGTTCGCGGTTCAGGTGCGTTAACAAGGTTTGTTTTTCTTGCGCGGTCACCGAGTCATCAGCGGACTTCGGGATCCCTGCATCAGCAAATTGCTGTACCAGGCGGTCCACGGAGGTCTGAATCTCAGCAGCCAGCGATTTTACAGTTACATCAGTCATGCTGTTCCTTCCTGCTACAGTTTATTACGCTTCGTCGCCGAACCAGCAAATATTACGTGCGGCCATGATGAGTTCGCCGGCTTTCTCGTCGGTTAAACCTTCGATATCGGCCAGGTCATCAACGCCTTGCTCAGCGAGATCTTCCAGCGTACAAACACCACGGGCAGCCAGCTTGAACGCAATCGCACGATCAAGACCTTCCAGATTCAGCAGGTCATCAGCCGGCTTCTTATCGCCAAGGCTTTCTTCCTGAGCCAGTGCCAGGGTGGTCAGTGCGTTTTTAGCGCGTTCACGCAGGGCTTCAACGGTTGGCTCATCCAGACCGTCAATTTCCAGCAGCTCTTTCATTGGCACATAGGCCAGTTCTTCCAGCGTAGAGAAACCTTCTTCTACCAGAACAGTGGCGAAGTCTTCGTCAATGTCGAGGTATTTGGTGAAGGTATCGATCGCCGCATGGGCTTCAGCCTGATGCTTAGCCTGCAGGTCATCAACGGTCATGACGTTGAGTTCCCAGCCGCTCAGCTGTGACGCCAGGCGTACGTTCTGACCGTTACGGCCAATCGCCTGCGCCAGGTTGCCCGCTTCAACAGCGATATCCATGGTGTGTTTGTCTTCGTCAACAACGATAGACGCGACATCAGCCGGAGCCATTGCGTTGATCACGAACTGCGCCGGGTTGTCGTCCCACAGAACGATATCAATACGCTCGCCGCCCAGTTCGGTAGAAACCGCCTGAACGCGCGCACCGCGCATACCGACGCAAGCACCGACCGGGTCGATACGCTTGTCGTTGGTTTTCACCGCAATTTTCGCACGAGAGCCTGGATCGCGAGCTGCTGCTTTGATCTCAATAACTTCTTCGCCGATTTCCGGCACTTCGATGCGGAACAGTTCAACCAGCATTTCTGGTTTAGAACGGGTCACGAACAGCTGTGCACCACGCGCTTCAGGGCGCACGGCGTACAGAACACCACGAATACGGTCGCCCGGGCGGAAGTTTTCACGCGGCAGCATGTCTTCACGCAGGATCACGGCTTCAGCGTTGCCCGGCATCCCTTCGGATTTAATTTCCAGAGAGATGTTGTCACGGTTTACTTTCTTCACCACGCCGGTGATGATTTCGCCTTCCTGATCGCGGAACTGATCGACAACCAGCGCGCGCTCGGCTTCGCGCACTTTCTGCACGATAACCTGCTTAGCGGTCTGGGTGGTGATACGGTCGAAGGTCACAGATTCAATCTGATCTTCAACGTAGTCACCCACGTTCAGACTTTCGTCTTCAAAACGTGCCGCTTCCAGGGTGATCTCTTTGGTCGGCTGGGTCACTTCTTCAACGATTACCCAACGACGGAATGTATCGAAGTCACCGCTTTTACGATCGATTTCTACGCGAACATCGATCTCTTGTTCGTATTTTTTCTTGGTTGCTGTAGCCAGTGCACTTTCCAGCGCTTCGAAAATTTTCTCACGCGGCAGTGATTTCTCGTTGGAGACGGCTTCAACAACAGCCAAAATTTCTTTGTTCATCGCGGGCTTTTCACCTCAATCCAGACTGTTAAAAGTGGGGAACCAGGTTCGCCTTCTGGATATTACTCAGCGCGAACACTTCATCTTTGCCTTCGACTGTTACCGTGATCATTTCACCATCAACGGCTTTGATAATTCCCTGCCATTTACGGCGGTTCTGTACGGCCATACGCAGAACGAGAGCCACTTCTTCACCGGTAAAGCGCACATAGTGCTCGGCCGTGAACATCGGGCGATCCAGGCCAGGTGAGGAAACTTCCAGGTTGTACGCAACGGTAATCGGGTCTTCAACATCAAGAACCGCACTCACCTGGTGGCTGACATCAGCACAATCATCAACATTGATGCCATCTTCACTATCAATATAGATGCGCAGCGTCGATGTACGGCCGCGAACGAATTCGATGCCGACCAGTTCGTAGCCCAGTGCTTCGACCGGTGCAGTAATCATCTCTGTTAATTTTTGCTCTAATGTGGACAAGCCCACCCCCAAGACATAAAAAAAGGGCGTAAAGCCCAGTTATTCTGTAGTCAGATAACAAAAAACCCCGATAAATCGGGGCTTTAGATAACTGAACCCTATAGCCACAACTGTGGCCTGGAGCACTCTCCGAAAGAATTTTTTCAAATCCAGCTACGAAGGCTCTAAGTCTTCACAGTATATTTGAAAAAGAACTTTATGGGAAAGTGGTTGCGGGGGCCGGATTTGAACCGACGACCTTCGGGTTATGAGCCCGACGAGCTACCAGGCTGCTCCACCCCGCGCCTGAAACGTGGCAAATTCTACGCGTTTTGGACAGAATTTGCAAATAATGCTGGGATTTGGTACCGAAGACGGGACGTAAAATCGGCGTTTAGTATATTGATAGTTGACCCCACCTGTCAACCCAGCTTCCGCCAGAGAGAACAGACCAAATTTTTTACAAAAAACGCATGAGTCTCTTCCGGTATTCGATAAAAGATGATTAAATGAATACTCACTTATTTTGCATAAAAATGCACAAGAGAACGAAAGCGGTCTCTAATCAGTCAATCAAGCAGGGTTTTATTCTATGACGACGATTCTCAAGCATCTTCCGGTAGGACAACGTATTGGCATCGCTTTCTCAGGCGGCCTGGATACCAGCGCTGCACTGCTGTGGATGCGCCAGAAGGGAGCGGTTCCGTATGCATATACTGCGAACCTGGGTCAGCCGGATGAGGACGATTACGACGCTATTCCTCGTCGCGCTAAAGAGTATGGCGCAGAAAACGCGCGACTGATTGACTGCCGTAAGCAACTGGTTGCAGAAGGTATCGCCGCTATTCAGTGCGGTGCGTTCCATAACACCACGGGCGGCCTGACCTATTTCAACACCACCCCGCTGGGTCGTGCCGTCACCGGCACCATGCTGGTTGCCGCCATGAAAGAAGATGGCGTAAACATCTGGGGTGATGGCAGCACCTATAAAGGCAACGATATCGAACGTTTCTATCGTTATGGCCTGCTGACCAACGCGGAGCTGCAGATCTATAAGCCGTGGCTGGACACCGACTTCATCGACGAGCTGGGTGGTCGTCATGAGATGTCTGAGTTTATGATTGCCTGCGGTTTTGACTATAAGATGTCCGTCGAGAAAGCCTACTCCACCGACTCCAACATGCTGGGTGCGACGCACGAAGCGAAAGACCTGGAATTCCTGAACTCCAGCGTGAAGATCGTTAACCCGATCATGGGCGTGAAGTTCTGGGACGAGAGCGTGAAGATCCCGGCAGAAGAAGTGACCGTGCGTTTCGAACGTGGTCATCCGGTTGCCCTGAACGGTAAGACCTTCTCTGACGACGTTGAACTGATGCTGGAAGCAAACCGCATCGGCGGTCGTCACGGTCTGGGCATGAGCGATCAGATTGAAAACCGTATCATCGAAGCGAAAAGCCGCGGTATCTATGAAGCTCCGGGGATGGCGCTGCTGCACATCGCTTACGAGCGTCTGCTGACCGGTATTCACAACGAAGACACCATCGAGCAGTATCACTCTCATGGCCGTCAGCTGGGCAAACTGCTGTATCAGGGTCGCTGGTTCGATCCGCAGGCGCTGATGCTGCGTGACGCGCTGCAGCGTTGGGTAGCGAGCGCGATCACCGGTGAAGTGACGCTGGAACTGCGTCGTGGTAACGACTACTCCATTCTTAACACCGTGTCGGACAACCTGACCTATAAAGCCGAGCGTCTGACCATGGAAAAAGGTGAGTCTGTGTTTTCTCCGGACGACCGTATTGGTCAGTTGACCATGCGTAACCTGGACATCACCGATACCCGCGAGAAGCTGTTCAACTACGTTGAGAATGGCCTGCTCTCCGCGAATTCCGGTAACGGCCTGCCGCAGGTTGAAAACCTGGAGAATAGCGATAAGAAGTAATCGCTGATGAAACATGCAAAAGGCGCCCTCTGGGCGCCTTTTTGTTTGGCTTTTGTAGGGCGGGTGGCGCTGCGCTTACCGGGCCTACAAACGGCAAAAGCTACAGACGAAAAAAAAGACGCCTTTCGACGTCTTTCTTCTGGAATATTGGTACCGAGGATGGGACTCGAACCCACAAGCCCGTTAGGGCACTACCACCTCAAGGTAGCGTGTCTACCAATTCCACCACCTCGGTACGGAATACTTACTGCGGGATATCGCTGGTTGGCTTAGCCGGTGCAGCTGGCTGAGTCTGCTCAGTTTTTGCTGGCGCGCTCAGATTTTCCCACTCGCTTCCTTTGCTGGTCTTGTTGCTGTTGATATTGCCAAGCACCAGACTGATGATGAAGAACAGCGTAGCCAGAATCGCCGTCGTGCGGGTCATGAAGTTCGCAGAACCACTTGAACCGAACAGCGTACCGGAAGCGCCTGCTCCGAAGGAGGCTCCCATATCAGCGCCTTTACCTTGCTGCAGCATGATCAACGCTACGAGAGCGATGGCTACAATAAGGAAAACAACTAAAAGAGCTTCGTACATAATCAACCTGTTCCTTGCGGATTTGCCGCATACCAATGCTTCGACCAATTAGCAGGATTTCTGTTTCCCACTGAAGCGGGTGTGAATACTAACCAAAGCGAATCACCTTCGCAAGGGCATTTTCGACGCATTGTATCAACTGCGGAAAAAAACAGCAAAAAGCCATTAATTGCTTAAAACAAAGGCGGCAAACGCCGCCTTTTTAAACATTTAGCATGCAAGATTATGCAGCTTTTACGGCATCCGCAATTCGGTGCGCAAATTCGGTGACCTGCGCTTCGTCTTCGCCTTCCACCATCACGCGGATCAGCGGTTCGGTACCAGACTTACGCAGCAGCACGCGCCCACGGCTGCCCAGGGCCGCTTCAACCTCAGCCATCACCGCTTTCACGTTGTCATTTTCCAGCGGATCGCCTTTACCCGCAGTGAAACGCACGTTCACCAGGATCTGCGGGAACATTTTCATCCCGCTGCACAGATCGTGCAGGCTCATATGGTTGCGCGCCATCGCGGCAACCACCTGAAGCGCGGCAACAATGCCGTCACCGGTAGTGGTTTTGTCGAGCAGGATCACGTGGCCGGAGTTCTCAGCACCAATGCGCCAGCCTTTCTCCTGCAGCTTTTCCAGCACGTAGCGGTCGCCCACCTTCGCGCGAACAAACGGAATACCGAGCTGTTTCAGCGCCAGTTCGAGGCCCATGTTGCTCATCAGGGTCCCTACCGCACCGCCGCGCAGCTGCCCCTGGCGCAGGCCTTCACGAGCAATGATGTAGAGGATCTGATCGCCGTCGACTTTATTACCTTCGTGGTCAACCATGATCACGCGGTCACCGTCGCCGTCCAGGGCAATACCCAGATCGGCTTTTTCCGCCAGCACGCGCGCCTGCAGGGCGCGCACGTCCGTCGCCCCGACTTCTTCGTTAATGTTCAGACCATCCGGCTCGCAGCCGATGGCGATCACTTTCGCACCCAGCTCGCGGAAGACATTCGGCGCAATGTGATAGGTCGCACCGTTCGCACAGTCCACCACAATTTTAAGATGCGCCAGGCTCAGCTCGTTCGGGAAGGTGCCTTTGCAGAATTCGATATAACGACCCGCCGCATCGACGATACGGTTCGCTTTACCCAGCTCGGCGGAATCAACACAGGTGATCTCTTTTTCCATTTCGGCTTCAATGGCCTCTTCCACTTCGTCCGGCAGCTTAGTGCCGTCAATGGAGAAGAACTTGATGCCGTTGTCGTAGAACGGGTTATGAGACGCCGAGATCACAATTCCCGCTTCCGCGCGGAAGGTGCGCGTAAGGTAGGCAACAGCAGGCGTTGGCATTGGGCCAGTAAAAGAGGCTGAAAGCCCTGCAGCCGCCAGACCCGCTTCCAACGCAGATTCCAGCATATAGCCCGAAATACGGGTATCTTTACCAATAATGATCTTACGTGAGCCATGACGCGCCAGCACCTTGCCGGCAGCCCAGCCGAGCTTCAGAACAAAATCAGGGGTAATTGGAGCATCGCCTACGCGCCCACGGATACCATCGGTACCAAAATATTTACGGTTACTCATAGCGTTTGTTTTCCTTCGCTGCCAGTGTGGCTTCCACCACACGCATGGCTTCTACTGTTTCTTTGACGTCATGGACACGGATAATGTGCGCGCCTTGCATCGCCGCAATTACCGCGCAGGCCAGGCTGCCACTCAGGCGCTCGCTCGGTCCTACATTCAGCAATTGGCCAATCATCGACTTTCTCGACATACCCACCAGCAGCGGCAGACCAAAGTGATGAAATTCCGATAAGCGCGCAAGCAACGCATAATTGTGTGAGAGATTTTTACCGAAACCGAACCCCGGGTCGAGCAGCAATTTCTCTTTTGGGATGCCTGCACGCTCACAGCGTTCAATATGCTCAATAAAGAAGCGATTCACGTCGGCAAAGACATCATCATACTTCGGCGCTTCCTGCATGGTTTTCGGTTGCCCCTGCATATGCATCAGGCATACCGGCAGGCCGGTTTCTGCAGCGGCCTCGATCGCACCCGGTTCGGTCAGCGAGCGGATGTCATTAATAATGTGAGCACCCACTCTCGCCACTTCACGAATCACTTCTGGTTTGGACGTGTCGACGGAGATCCACACCTCGAAACGTTGCGCGATTGCCTCAACCACCGGCACCACGCGCGCCAGCTCTTCTTCCACCGAAACATCTGCCGCGCCGGGACGCGTCGATTCACCGCCCACGTCAATGATAGTGGCACCCGCGTTGATCATTAGATTTGCGTGCTTAACCGCGTCGATAAGCGTGTTATGCGTGCCGCCGTCAGAGAAGGAGTCAGGGGTAACATTCAGGATCCCCATCACGTGCGGATGTGAAAGATCGAGATGCGAGTCCTGGGCGAAGAGTTTCATGGTCAAATCCCTGGTTTTAGTATGGTTTAACGGAAAAGAAAAACCCCGGAGCAAGCTCCAGGGTTTGGGGTACAGACAAACGCTTCAACAGCAGTGACTTACTTGTCGCCCAACTGCTCTGACATGGTGTTGCCCGGGTTTGGCGTACGCGGTTCATCGACCGGACGCGGCGCGCGCGGGGTACCATTGTTGTCAGAATTGTTGGAAGCGCCTGGGTCTTCCCAGCCTGCTGGCGGGCGCACTTCGCGGCGAGCCATCAGGTCGTCAATCTGCGGTGCATCGATGGTCTCATATTTCATGAGCGCATCTTTCATCGAATGCAGAATGTCCATATTGTCGTTCAGGATCTGACGCGCGCGACCGTAGTTACGTTCAATCAGCGCTTTCACTTCCTGGTCGATGATACGTGCCGTCTCATCGGACATATGTTTTGCTTTCGCCACGGAGCGGCCCAGGAATACTTCACCCTCTTCCTCTGCATACAGCAGCGGACCGAGTTTGTCGGAGAAGCCCCACTGAGTCACCATGTTACGTGCCAGGTTTGTCGCCACTTTAATGTCGTTCGACGCACCGGTAGAAACATGTTCTGGCCCGTAGATGATCTCTTCCGCCAGACGACCGCCGTACAGGGTCGAAATCTGGCTTTCCAGCTTCTGACGGCTGGCGCTGATCGCGTCGCCCTCAGGCAGGAAGAAGGTCACACCCAGCGCACGGCCGCGCGGAATAATCGTTACCTTGTGTACCGGATCGTGTTCCGGCACCAGGCGACCGATAATCGCGTGACCCGCTTCGTGGTAAGCCGTGGACTCTTTCTGCGCTTCCGTCATCACCATGGAGCGACGTTCCGCACCCATCATGATTTTGTCTTTCGCTTTCTCGAACTCAACCATGGAGACCACGCGCTTGTTACCGCGAGCGGCAAACAGTGCAGCTTCGTTGACCAGGTTAGCCAGGTCCGCGCCGGAGAAGCCCGGCGTACCGCGCGCAATGATTGCCGCGTCGATATCTGGCGCCAGCGGTACGCGACGCATGTGCACTTTCAGAATCTGTTCACGACCACGAACATCCGGCAGACCGACAACAACCTGACGGTCGAAACGGCCTGGACGCAGCAGCGCAGGGTCAAGTACGTCCGGACGGTTAGTCGCCGCGATAACGATAATACCTTCGTTACCTTCGAAGCCGTCCATCTCAACCAGCATCTGGTTCAGGGTCTGCTCACGCTCATCGTGACCACCGCCCAGGCCCGCGCCACGCTGGCGGCCTACGGCGTCGATTTCATCGATAAAGATGATGCACGGTGCTGCCTTCTTGGCCTGCTCGAACATGTCACGCACACGAGATGCACCGACACCCACGAACATTTCAACGAAGTCAGAACCTGAAATAGTAAAGAACGGCACCTTCGCTTCACCCGCGATGGCTTTCGCCAGCAGGGTTTTACCGGTACCCGGAGGGCCTACCATCAGGACGCCTTTCGGGATTTTACCGCCCAGTTTCTGGAAACGGCTCGGCTCGCGCAGGTATTCAACCAGTTCACCCACTTCTTCTTTTGCTTCGTCACAACCGGCGACGTCAGCAAACGTGGTCTTGATCTGGTCTTCCGTCAGCATACGCGCCTTGCTCTTACCGAACGACATGGCACCTTTGCCACCGCCGCCCTGCATCTGGCGCATAAAGAAGATCCAGACGCCGATAAGAAGCAGCATCGGGAACCAGGAAATGAAGATAGAAGCCAGCAGGCTTGGTTCTTCTGGCGGCTCGCCTACCACTTTGACGTTTTTGGTCAGAAGGTTATCAAGCAGCTTAGGATCGTTCACCGGGATGTAAGTCGTGTAACGGTTACTATCTTTCTTGGTAACGTTGATCTCACGTCCGTTGATACGCGCTTCGCGAACCTGGTCCTGATTGACCTCTTGCAGGAAGGTAGAATAATCCACCTTGCGGCCATTCGACTCGCTGGGCCCAAAGCTCTGGAATACTGACATCAGCACAACGGCAATGACCAGCCAGAGTATTAGGTTTTTCGCCATGTCACTCAAGGGATTAACCTCATATTACAACTGTGTTAAAAACAGCGTCAGGATACTCTATATCCAGTTTCATTCAAACTTTCGTCTGAAATCTCCCGGTTATCATTTTCGCCCGGTCGCTACAATATACACTTCACGGGAACGGGCCCGGGAAGAGTCCGGCTTACGAACTTTGACCTTCGCAAACAGGGAGCGAATTTCCTTAAGATACTCCTCGAAACCTTCGCCCTGAAACACCTTCACAACAAAACTACCACCAGGCGCTAGTACATCACGACACATTTCTAACGCTAGCTCCACCAGATACATGGCGCGGGGGATATCCACCGCCGGTGTTCCGCACATATTTGGTGCCATATCCGACATGACAACCTGGACCTTACTGTCACCAACACGATCAAGTAACGCTTTCAGCACTAATTCATCACGAAAGTCGCCCTGAAGGAAGTCGACACCAACGATGGGATCCATTGGTAAAAGATCGCACGCGATGATTCGGCCCGTTCCGCCGATCTGCGTTACCGCATACTGGGACCATCCGCCAGGTGCCGCACCGAGGTCGACAACCGTCATCCCCGGCTTAAAAAGTTTGTCACTTTGCTGTATTTCATCAAGTTTAAACCAGGCACGGGAACGTAACCCCTTTTTCTGTGCCTGTTGAACATATTTATCGCTAAAGTGTTCCTGAAGCCAGCGGCTGGAACTGGCAGAACGCTTTTTACCTGTCATTTAACATTTCCGTCCTGGTTCATCGTTGCTTGCCTGTGACGTAAATTTCTACGCAGCTATTTGGCGATATAAGGGAGATGGCGGTAGAATGAACCGTTTTCAATCCCAACGTAAGCAAAAATATACGATGAATCTGAGTACTAAACAAAAACAGCACCTTAAAGGTCTGGCACATCCGCTCAAGCCTGTAGTCATGCTTGGCAACAATGGTTTGACCGAAGGGGTGCTTGCCGAGATTGAACAAGCGCTGGAACACCACGAGCTGATCAAGGTGAAAATCGCCTCTGAAGACAGAGACACTAAAAACCTGATCGTGGAAGCCATCGTGCGCGAAACCGGCGCCTGTAATGTACAGGTCATCGGTAAAACGCTGGTGCTCTATCGCCCATCTAAAGAGCGTAAAATCTCGCTGCCACGCTAAGGATATCCTGAATCAATCACATTTTCTGTGTGAAACGAGGGATTTCTTTCAGCAGGCTCAGCAAAATGCCATGCTCCTTGAGTTGATAAAAGGCCGCTATGCGGCCTTTTTCTTTTCTTTACAATGTATCAACATCTTAGTAGAGAAGCGAATTACAGGTATTCAACCTTGATAATTTCGTATTCCACTTCACCGCCAGGGGTGCGGATGGTGACAACATCGTCCTGCTCTTTGCCAATCAGGCCGCGAGCAATGGGTGAGTTCACCGAAATCAGGTTCTGTTTAAAGTCTGCTTCATCATCGCCCACGATGCGATAGGTTTGCTCTTCATCGTTGTCGAGGTTCAGAACGCTGACGGTAGAACCAAAGATCACGCGACCGTTGTTAGGCATTTTGGTGATATCGATAACCTGCGCATTAGACAGTTTCGCTTCGATATCTTTAATGCGCCCTTCACAGAAACCCTGCTGCTCGCGCGCCGCATGGTATTCAGCATTCTCTTTCAGGTCGCCATGCTCACGGGCTTCCGCGATAGCGGCGATGATTTCAGGGCGACGCACGGATTTCAGGAAATCCAGCTCTTCGCGCAGTTTTTCGGCACCACGTAAGGTCATCGGAATAGCTTGCATTTGTTATACCTCTTAAACATTCCTGTTGGGAGCAGTGTTCCCTGCTCCTGCCCCCCGAAGCGGGCAAGAAGCAAAAAGAAAACCGACCCGGGAGCGACGCCCCAGGTCAGCAGCAATTTTTCAATTTGATACGCATTTTACCGCGAAGTTCACTATGGGTCATCGTTTACTTTGCAGTGCCATGCACCGTAGTATGACGGTTTGTTTTCGGGTTGTTAGCGCGAGATTATGCGATTTTCCAGTTTTATCATCGGATTGACTACCAGTATAACGTTCACCGCCCAGGCCGCGAATGTTGATGAGTACATTAATCAGCTCCCCGCAGGCGCGAACCTCGCCCTGATGGTGCAGAAGGTTGGCGCACAGGCTCCCGAGATTGACTATCACAGTCAACAGATGGCGCTGCCTGCCAGTACCCAGAAGGTGATCACTGCCCTCGCCGCCCTGCTCCAACTCGGGCCTGACTTCCGTTTTACCACCACGCTTGAAACCAAAGGTAACGTCGACGGTGGCGAACTGAAAGGCGATCTTATCGCCCGTTTCGGTGGTGATCCCACCTTTAAGCGCCAGGATATCCGCAACATGGTAGCGGTGTTGAAAAAATCCGGCGTGACAAAAATCGATGGCAACGTGCTGATCGATACCTCCATTTTTGCCAGCCACGATAAAGCACCAGGCTGGCCGTGGAACGACATGACGCAGTGCTTTAGCGCCCCGCCAGCCGCCGCGATTGTTGACCGCAACTGCTTCTCGATCTCCCTTTACAGCGCGCCCAAGCCAGATGATTTAGCGTTCATTCGCGTGGCATCTTACTATCCGGTGACCATGTTTAGCCAGGTGCGAACGCTGGCTAAAGGCTCCCCTGATGCCCAGTACTGCGAACTGGACGTGGTGCCTGGCGATCTTAACCGCTACACCCTCACCGGCTGCCTGACGCAGCGCGCCGATCCCCTGCCGCTGGCCTTCGCGATTCAGGATGGCGCAAGCTATGCGGGTGCGATTCTCAAGGATGAGCTGAAGCAGGCGGGAATAACCTACTCCGGCACGCTGCTACGCCAGACGCAGGTCAACCAGCCCGGAACGGTCATTGCCAGCAAACAGTCGCCACCGCTGCACGATTTGCTGCGAATTATGCTGAAAAAGTCTGACAACATGATTGCCGACACCGTGTTCCGCATGATTGGCCACGCGCGTTTCGGCGTGCCGGGAACCTGGCGCGCGGGCTCAGACGCTGTTCGTCAGATCCTGCGCCAGCAGGCGGGAATCGATCTGGGTAACACTATCGCCGTTGATGGTTCAGGATTATCGCGTCATAACCTGATTGCCCCGGCCACCATGATGCAGGTGCTTCAGTACATTGCACAACATGACACTGAGCTAAACTTTATCTCAATGCTGCCGCTTGCCGGACACGACGGTTCGCTGCAGTACCGCGCCGGGCTTCACGCGGCAGGTGTGGATGGCAAAGTATCCGCGAAAACAGGTTCACTGCAGGGGGTGTATAACCTGGCAGGGTTCATCACGACCGCCAGCGGACAGCGCATGGCATTCGTGCAGTATCTTTCCGGCTATGCCGTCGAACCGACCGACCAGCGCAACCGCCGTATTCCACTGGTTCGCTTCGAAAGCAGGCTTTATAAAGACATCTACCAGAATAACTAGCGATGAAACTACTTATAGTTGAAGACGATCTGTTATTACAGGAAGGACTGGCTCTGGGACTCGCCAATGAAGGCTATGCCCTGGACTGTGCCGGCACCGCGGCAGAAGCAGATGCCCTGATCCAGAGCGGCGAATACAGCCTGGTGATCCTTGACCTGGGCTTGCCGGACAAAGACGGCGCGACGCTGCTTACCCAGTGGCGTCGCCGGGGCATCGCCAATCCGGTGTTAATCCTGACGGCACGCGACGCCATTGAAGATCGTATTACCGGCCTTGATGCTGGCGCCGATGATTACCTGGTGAAGCCCTTTGCGCTTGCAGAACTTCAGGCTCGGGTGCGAGCGTTAATACGCCGTTATCAGGGCCATAGTGATAACTTACTAACCGACGGGGACATTACCCTGAATCTGCAAACCCAGCAGGTATTGCGCCAGTCCCAGCCCGTTGAAGTCACACCAAAAGAGTTCGCCTTGTTGACGCGTCTGATCATGCGCAGCGGACAAACGGTACACAGAGAAACCCTTCAGCAGGATATCTATTCCTGGCAGGACGATCCGGGGTCAAATACCCTGGAAGTCCACATCCACAACCTGCGTCGTAAGCTCGGCAAAGACCGGATTAAAACCGTCCGCGGCGTTGGCTACCGCCTGGAGAGCCAGAAATGAACAGCATGCGTCGGCGATTAATGGTGTTGCTGGCGGTCATTCTGTTATTTTTCCAGCTGATAAGCGTCATTTGGTTGTGGCACGAAAGCCGCGAGCAGATTGGCTTTCTGGTGAACGAAACGCTGTCGGCAAAATCGCGTAACAACCACGTCGAGAAAGAGATCCGTGAAGCGATTGCCTCGCTGCTGGTTCCTTCTCTGGTGATGGTTGGGTTTACGTTGTTTTTCTCGTTCTGGGCGGTCACCTGGATAACCCGACCGCTGAATAAACTGCGCGTGAGCCTGGCTAACCGTTCGGCGGATAACCTAACCCCACTTCCTATGTATTCCGACATGGAAGAAATCGGCGCCGTTACCACCTCGCTCAATCAGCTACTCGCCAGGCTGGACAGTACCATTCAGCAGGAGCGTCTCTTTACGGCTGACGCCGCCCATGAACTGCGAACGCCTCTTGCCGGAATCAGGCTCCATCTGGAGCTCATGGCCCAGTCAGGCTCTACGCAGGCCACGACGCTCATCAGCCGTATTGACCAGCTAATGCACACCGTTGAGCAACTGCTGATGCTGGCCCGTGCAGGACAGGCAATGGCGAGCGGCCACTATGAAACCATCAACTGGACGGACACCATTATCACGCCTCTTGGTCTTGAGCATGAAGCCAAAGAGCATACGGTGATTTGGCCTGCTAAAAGCGCGCTCACGGTTCAGGGAGACGCGGTACTGCTGCGGCTGATGCTGCGCAACCTGCTGGAGAATGCCGGGCGCTACAGCCCGACAGGCACCACGATTACCGTGACGCTTACCGAGGTCGAAGGCGGTACGCAGCTCAGCGTTATCGATCAGGGGCCTGGTATTGACGAAGCGCATCGACAGTCGATCACGGAGCCGTTCCGTCGCCTCGATCAGCGTTACGGCGGCAGCGGCCTGGGCCTGAGTATCGTACAGCGCATCCTGCAGCTTCATCACGGTAAGCTGATGCTGGAGAATGGTGCTGAAGGCGGCCTGATAGCAAGCTGCTGGCTGCCCTCAACGCTGGAATGAAAAAAGCCCCCGGATGGGGGCTTTGGACAGATATCAGTGCTTGTAGATGAACTCGACGCCTTCTTCGTCGTCTTCATCCCAGTCATCGTCCCAGTCGTCTTCCTCTTCCGCTTCCAGCTCTTCGAGCTGCTGGCGGTGGTAGTCATCCCACATGAATTCGACTTTTTCTGGCTGTTTCGCTTCTTCAGCCTGAACGACAGGGTTCTCGATGATGAAGGTCATCACATCCCAGCAGAGATCTTTCACGCCAACCTGGCTTGCCGCGGAGATAAGGTAGTATTTATCTTCCCAGCCCATCGCTTCAGCAATCGCTTTGGCTTTCGCTTCGGCTTCCGCTTTATCCATCAGGTCGATCTTGTTGAAGACCAGCCAGCGTGGCTTACTCGCCAGTTTTTCGCTGTATTTTTCCAGCTCACCGATAATGATACGGGCGTTTTCAACCGGATCGGAACCGTCGATCGGATCGATGTCGATGAGGTGCAACAGTACGCGGCAACGCTCAAGGTGCTTCAGGAAGCGAATACCCAGGCCAGCCCCTTCCGCAGCGCCTTCAATCAGGCCTGGGATATCAGCCACGACGAAGCTCTTCTCGTTATCCATACGGACAACGCCGAGGCTTGGTACCAGCGTGGTAAACGGATAGTCCGCTACTTTTGGTTTCGCAGCAGAAACAGCGCGGATAAAGGTCGATTTACCGGCGTTTGGCATACCCAGCATGCCCACGTCTGCCAGCAGCATCAGCTCAAGCTGCAGGTCACGCTTATCACCCGGGGTACCCATCGTTTTCTGACGCGGGGTACGGTTAACGGAAGATTTGAAACGGCTGTTACCCAGACCGTGCCAGCCGCCTTTCGCCACCATCAGGCGCTGACCGTGTTTAGTCATATCGCCCATGGTTTCACCGGTGCCCTGATCGATAACGCGCGTACCGACCGGAACCTTAATGGTCACGTCTTTACCGCGTTTACCGGTACAGTCACGGCTCTGGCCGTTCTGTCCGCGTTCTGCGCGGAAGGATTTTTCAAAGCGGTAGTCGATCAGCGTGTTGAGGTTTTCATCCGCCTCCAGCCACACGTCACCACCATCGCCACCGTCACCGCCGTCAGGGCCGCCACGAGGAATATATTTTTCACGGCGGAAGCTTACACAACCGTTACCGCCATCACCTGCCACGACCAGAATCGTCGCTTCATCAACAAACTTCATTTTACTCTCCGTAACTCATTCGCCTGAGCGGGGGACTACTACGACCGCTTCATTTTTGCGCCAACGTCCCCAAAGACGATGACCAATGGCGGAATACATCGCGCCCGCAACCACGACAAACGCACCGAGATAGCCCAACAGGTTGAGCATCGGTCTGACGAAGACATCGGGCCAGGCCATTGATAACAAATCTGAAAATAACAGCGTAAACAGCGGGGTAAGCGTGATCAATGCGCTCACCTGTGCTGCCTGCCAGCGCGCCATCGCTTCCGCCAGCGCGCCATAACCGACCAGCGTGTTAAGCCCACAAAAAATGAGGCACGCCAGTTGCCAGTCGCTCAGCTGGCTAATGACGCCCGGCTTCGCTAACGGCAATAATGCCACTGTACACAAAGTGTACAGCAAAAAAAGGATCTGCTGTGAGGCCAGGCGACGCAATAATACCTTTTGCGCGACGCCATAGCTCACCCAGACCGTTGCTGCACCCACGCCGAAGATCACGCCCCAGGTGTAGTCCGTAAGCCGGGTAAAAATCTCGATCAGGCTGGTGTTGAAGAACATCACCAGGCCGCATAGCAGCATGCTTGCCCCGATAATCTGCGTCCCGCGCATCTTCTCTTTGAGGATGAACACACTCGCGACCATCATGCCGACAGGCGAAAGCTGACCAATCACCTGAGACGCCGTAGGGCTCAAATACTGCAGGGAAGAGCTGAACAGGATAAAGTTACCGAACAGACCGCCCGTCGCAATGGCCAGTAACACCAGCCATCGAGGTTTGCGGAAGAGCCGTAGCGGTGGAAGCTTGCCTTTAACTGCAAGGATGGTCCCGAGACCAATGCTTGCCATCAGGAAGCGATAAAAGACCACCGTAGGCGGCTCCATCACTTCCAGTACCTGCTTCATTGCAATCGGCAGCGCACCCCAGCACATTGCGGTCGTGAGCGCCAAAAGAATACCAATGCCGGCCTGCTGCTTCATGCCCGTTTTCCCTACAGAAAATTTTCCGGGTTTCCAATGTAAAAAGCCCCGCAACACGTTGCGGGGCTTTAATCCGTTACCGGACCGAGAAAACCTTACTCAGCAACGATGCTGATGTATTTACGGTTGTTCGGGCCTTTAACTTCAAATTTCACTTTACCGTCTGCTTTAGCAAACAGAGTGTGGTCACGACCGCAACCTACGTTGTTGCCAGCGTGGAATTTGGTACCACGTTGACGAACGATGATGCTACCCGCCAGAACGGATTCGCCACCGAAACGCTTAACGCCCAGGCGTTTAGCTTCTGAATCGCGACCGTTACGTGTGGAGCCGCCAGCCTTTTTATGTGCCATTTAAATCTCTCCTCAGGTCTTAGGCGCTGATGCCAGTAATTTTCACATCAGTGAACCACTGACGGTGGCCCTGCTGCTTACGGTAGTGTTTACGACGACGAAACTTAACGATTTTAACTTTCTCGCCACGACCGTGTGCAACAACTTCAGCTTTGATAACGCCGCCATCAACGAAAGGAACGCCGATTTTGACTTCTTCACCGTTTGCGATCATCAGAACTTCTGCGAACTCAACAGATTCGCCAGTTGCGATGTCCAGCTTTTCCAGGCGAACGGTCTGACCTTCGCTTACTCGGTGTTGTTTACCACCACTTTGGAAAACCGCGTACATATAAACTCCGCTTCCGCGCACGTCCTCGTATGAATCAGAGTGCGCTATAAATATTCACAATAGGGCGCGAATATTACGCAAAACGCGAGCCTTTGACAAGTGCTACCGTCAATACATGAAGAAAAAAAACACAACACGTACGGTAACGTTTATCTGAGCCGTTTTTTCAGTACAATCAGCACTACTATTGATAAACCGAAACCCTTCGTTACCCCATTGAAGATGGGATCAACAGGATAAAAAGCCCGGCTTTTGCGATGAATTTAGAAAAAATCAACGAGTTAACCGCGCAAGATATGGCGGGTGTAAATGCAGCAATCCTGGAGCAACTCAACTCTGACGTTCAGCTGATCAATCAGTTGGGCTATTACATTGTCAGCGGCGGCGGTAAACGCATTCGCCCGATGATTGCCATTCTGGCTGCCAGAGCCGTTGGCTATCAGGGAAATGCCCACGTGACGATCGCCGCGCTGATCGAATTTATTCACACCGCGACGCTTCTGCATGACGATGTTGTGGATGAATCCGATATGCGTCGTGGCAAAGCCACGGCAAACGCTGCCTTCGGGAACGCCGCCAGCGTTCTGGTCGGGGACTTTATCTATACCCGCGCCTTCCAGATGATGACCAGCCTGGGCTCTCTGAAAGTGCTCGAGGTGATGTCCGAAGCCGTCAACGTCATCGCTGAAGGCGAAGTGCTGCAGCTGATGAACGTCAATGACCCCGATATCACCGAAGAAAACTACATGCGCGTTATCTACAGCAAAACAGCGCGCCTGTTTGAAGCGGCCGCCCAGTGTTCCGGCATCCTGGCTGGCTGTTCCGAGGCGCAGGAAAAAGGACTGCAGGATTATGGACGCTACCTGGGTACTGCCTTCCAGCTGATTGATGATTTGCTGGACTACAGCGCGGACGGCGAAACGCTCGGCAAAAACGTTGGCGATGACCTGAACGAAGGCAAACCGACCCTGCCGCTGCTTCACGCGATGCGTCACGGAACGGCCGACCAGGCGAAAATGATCCGTGAGGCGATCGAACAGGGAAATGGTCGCCATCTTCTGGAACCTGTACTGGAAACGATGGCCATCTGCGGCTCGCTGGAATGGACCCGCCAGCGTGCTGAAGAAGAGGCTGACAAAGCCATCGAAGCTCTCCAGGTTATTCCAGACAGCCCATGGCGCGATGCCCTGATTGGTCTTGCCCACATCGCTGTTCAACGCGACCGTTAATCTTGCCCCCACCTCCCCGTATCCATCGCGGGGAGGTTCAAAAACGCACCAGTAAATTCCGCATTCATGTAAATGAATCGGGTTAGAGCCCGCATGAATAAAGCCATGTCTTATTCTGAATATCCCTTCAAGTAACGCGAACTTTTTAGAACAAGAAGTCGAAATGAGTATAGTAAGCCAGTCGTTTCAGAAGAAACGGCGTAGGTGAATCCGAACTTAAGGACAGCGTTATGGATACGAAATTTATCGACTGGCATACGGCAGATATCATTGCGGCACTGCGCAAAAGAGGTACGTCACTTGCAGCAGAGTCCCGCCGCCATGGTCTGAGTTCTTCCACCCTGGCCAACGCCCTGACCCGCCCCTGGCCAAAGGGAGAATTGATTATCGCGACGGCGCTGGAAACGCACCCGTGGGTGATCTGGCCTTCACGTTATCACGATCCTGTTACTCATGAATTTATCGACAGAACGCGCATGATGCGCCAGAGAAAAGCAAAAACAGAACCGCAGGGATAACGGTTTTTTGACAGGAATAGCAACCCCCCGGTCATTTCTGGCAGGGGGCTGCCGGAACGATTACTCGCCCTTCACACGCTCGATATTGGCACCCAGCGCGCGCAGTTTGTCTTCAATACGTTCATAGCCACGATCGATGTGATAAATACGATCCACCACCGTTGTGCCTTCCGCGATACAGCCCGCCAGCACCAGGCTTGCAGACGCACGCAGATCCGTTGCCATTACCTGAGCACCGGACAGTTTCTCAACGCCATGGCAAATCACGGTATTACTTTCGATCTCAGCATGTGCACCCATACGGATCAGTTCCGGTACGTGCATAAAACGGTTTTCGAAAATCGTCTCGGTAATCACACCGGTTCCTTCGGCAACCAGGTTCAGCAGAGTGAACTGTGCCTGCATATCGGTCGGGAATGCCGGATGCGGAGCCGTACGCACGGTCACCGCTTTAGGACGCTTGCCTTGCATGTCGAGGCTGATCCAGTCTTCACCGGTTTCAACATCGGCACCCGCTTCACGCAGCTTCGCCAGAACGGCATCCAGAGTGTCTGGCTGTGCATTACGGCAGACAATCTTACCGCCGGAAATGGCCGCAGCCACCAGGAAGGTGCCGGTTTCGATACGGTCCGGCAGAACGCGATACACACCACCGCCCAGACGCTCAACGCCTTCAATGGTGATGCGGTCAGTACCCTGGCCGGAAATCTTCGCGCCCAGCGCCACGAGGAAATTGGCGGTATCCACGATCTCCGGTTCACGCGCGGCGTTTTCGATGATGGTGGTACCTTCTGCCAGCGTTGCCGCAGACATGATGGTAACGGTAGCGCCTACGCTCACTTTGTCCATGACAATGTGTGCGCCTTTCAGACGACCGTTGACGGAGGCCTTAACGTAACCCTCTTCCAGCTTGATCTCTGCGCCCAGTTTCTCCAGGCCAAAGATATGCAGGTCAACCGGACGCGCGCCGATGGCGCAACCGCCCGGCAGCGAAACCTGACCCTGACCGAAACGTGCCACCAGCGGGCCAAGCGCCCAGATAGATGCACGCATGGTTTTAACCAGATCGTAAGGCGCAGAGAAGTTGTTCACGTTGCTGGCGTCGATCCAGACGGAACCGTTGCGCTCAACTTTAGTGCCCAACTGGGTGAGCAACTTCATGGTCGTGTCGATATCTTTCAGCTTCGGTACGTTCTGAATTTCTACCGGCTCTTCCGCGAGCAGCGCAGCAAAGAGGATTGGTAGCGCGGCGTTCTTCGCGCCAGAAATTGTGACTTCGCCCTGGAGACGCGTTGGCCCCTGTACACGAAATTTATCCATTGTGTGCTCTCTTATAAATTCAACCGTGCTGCGGGCCTGTCGCCCTCAGCTCAAAAACCGTTTAGTTTGCGATCGCGTGCCCACTCTTGCGGGGTGAACGCTTTAATCGACAGGGCGTGGATGCGGTTATCCGCAATATATTCCATCAGCGGCGCGTACACAGCCTGCTGCTTCTTCACACGGCTCATACCGTCGAACATCTCACCCACAGCAATAACCTGGAAGTGACTGCCATCGCCAGTGACGTGGGCTTCCTGAAGGGAGAGTGCATTCATCAGCACTGTCTGGATTTCATGATTTTCCATGGGCTCTTAATCATCTGATAGTGAAAACAAGCCCAACATCTTAGAGCAAAGTGGCGTCGTCTTAAACAAGCAAAAAGCCCCGACGATGAAACTGTCAGGGCTTTCGGAAGTAACGCACTGAAAATATTAACGAGGCAGTACGTCCTGAGGCAGATTGTAGAGTTGCGCAAGGGTAACGACATTGTCACTTGCGCCATGAAGCATGACGCTTGTTCCCTGCTTTTTGCCCACGGCAACCAGATGGGCGAGCAGCGCAACGCCTGCCGTATCCACCCGCGTGACGTCGGTTAAGTCGATAAGCGTCACGCCCTGCATCGCTTCCTGGCGTTTATCCCACAGTGGGTTCAGCAGATCCTGGTCCAGCTCACCGGACAGCCTTAACGTCTCACCTTCACGCGACCAGCGGAGTTGCTGCGACATTACTTCTTCTCGTCCAGGGTAATTTTCTGACGAGCAATGGACTGCAGCTGTGCGGTCAGACCATCAATGCCCTTGGTGCGCAGCAGGTCGCTCCACTCGTTTTGTTTAGTGGTGATCATGCTCACCCCTTCGGCGATCATGTCATACGCCTGCCAGTGGCCGGTCTGGCTATTTTTACGCCACTGGAAATCCAGGCGCACCGGCGGACGGCCGTTAGGATCGATGATCGTTACGCGAATAGGCACGATGGTCGCATCACCCAGCGGCTGCTCCGGGGCGATCTGATAGGTCTGACCGTGGTACATCGCCAGCGCCTGACCATACGCTTGCTTCAGGTATTCACGGAATGCGGCAAAATAGGCCTCACGCTGCGCCGGGGTGGCGTCTTTGTAATAGCGGCCCAGCACCAGCGCTCCCGCATATTTGATCTGCACATACGGCAGCAGTTCCTGGTCAACCACGTCACGCAGATAGTCAGGATTCGCGCGAATTTTTGGCTGTTCGTTTTTGAGACGGTCGAAGGTTTTCTTCGCAGCTTCGTCCATCAGTTTGTACGGGTTGCTCTGATCCGCAGCATGTGCCGCAGCGAGAGGGGCAATGACCAGCATGGCAACCATTAACAGTCGTTTAAACATGAATGACTTCTCCTGAATTAATTCGCAGCACCAGGGGTCGGCGCAACGTTGGTATGGTCTTCACTCTGCGCAGGGGCATCGTCAGACTTTTTATCATCCCCTTTACTGTTGTAAAGGAACTGACCAATCATGTCCTCCAGCACCATCGCGGACTTCGTATCCTGGATAACGCTACCGTCTTTAAGGATAGTCGTTCCCAGCTCAGGATCTTCAAAGCCGACGTTAAGTGCCAGATATTGTTCACCCAGCAGGCCGGAAGTACGGATAGAAAGGGAGCTGGTGTCCGGAATGTGGTTGTAACGTTCTTCGATATCCATCGCGACGCGCGGCAGATAGGTCTTCTCATCCAGCGTAATGTCAGTTACGCGTCCGATCACCACACCGCCAATGCGGACCGGTGAACGCGCCTTCAGCCCGCCGATGTTATCGAACGTGGCATAGATGCGATACGTCGGCTCGGTGCGTACTGAGGTGATATCCGCCGCTCTCAGGCAGATAAACAGCGCCGCCAGCAGCGCCAGCAGCAGGAAAACGCCGACCCAAATTTCATTTTTTCTCGTTTGCATGAACTCAATTCCCAAACATCAGTGCGGTGAGCACAAAATCCAGGCCCAGTACGGCCAGCGACGAATGTACGACAGTACGTGTTGTTGCACGGCTAATGCCCGCCGAGGTCGGGATAGCATCGTAACCATTGAACAATGCAATCCAGGTGACCGTAATGGCAAACACCACGCTTTTAATCAGGCAGTTAACCAGATCCATTCGCAGGTCGATGGCGTCCTGCATCGCGGACCAGAAGAAGCCGGCATCGATGCCTTTCCAGTGGACCCCAACCAGCGAACCGCCCCAGATCCCCACGGCGACAAACAGAATAGTCAGTAGCGGGAGCGAGATCACCCCCGCCCAGAAACGCGGCGAGATCACGCGACGCAGCGGATCGACCGCCATCATTTCCATGCTGGATAGCTGCTCGGTCGCACGCATCAGGCCAATCTCAGCCGTTAATGCCGACCCAGCGCGTCCGGCAAACAGCAGTGCCGCCACAACCGGACCCAATTCGCGCAGCAGCGAAAGCGCCACCAGCATTCCGAGGCTGGTTTCCGCACTGTAGGTTGTCAGAACAAGGTAGCCCTGCAGCCCAAGCACCATACCGATAAACAGACCGGAAACAATAATGATGAGCATCGACAGCACGCCGACATTATAAAGCTGACGCACCAGCAGAGGGGCGTGCTTACTAAACTCCGGCTTGCCGACCAGCGCGTTGAATAACATCAATCCGGCACGCCCGAACGTCCTGATGGTTTTTATGCCACGGTGTCCGAGAGCGGCCAACGCATTTAACAGCATGAGTGGCTTAACTCCCTATTCCCAGTAAATCGTCACGATAATCGCCCGCCGGGTAGCGGAACGGTACGGGTCCGTCAGCAATACCGTCGAGGAACTGCCGCACGCGCGGATCGCAATTTTCCTGCAGCGCCTGGGCGCTGCCGTGTGCAACGATCTTTTTGTCCGCCACGATATAGGCGTAATCGGCAATGCTCAACACTTCCGGTACATCGTGAGACACCACGATACAGGTGACGCCGAGCGCGCTGTTCAGTTCAGAGATGAGCTTTACCAGCACGCCCATCGTGATGGGATCCTGCCCGACGAACGGTTCGTCGAACATGATTAAATCGGGCTCTAATGCAATAGCTCGCGCCAGCGCGGCGCGGCGCGCCATCCCGCCGGACAGCTCCGAAGGCATTAGCTTCGCGGCTCCCCGCAACCCCACAGCTTCAAGCTTCATCATCACCGTGCTTTTCAGCAGCTCAGGCGGCAGGCTGGTATGCTCGCGCAGCGGATAGGCCACGTTATCAAAGACGTTCATGTCGGTGAACAACGCCCCCGACTGAAAGAGCATACTCATACGTTTGCGGACAGTATACAGGCGCGAGCGCGACATCTCCGGGACGTTTTCGCCATCGAAGAGGATTTCACCGCTATCCGGTGGGATCTGACCACCAATAAGGCGCAGGAGGGTCGTTTTACCGATCCCAGACGGCCCCATGATGGCGGTGATTTTGCCACGCGGTACGGTCAACGAAATATCATCGAATATCAGTCGATTGCCGCGAGAAAAACTCACACCGCGGACATCGACGATATTCGCCATCGTTTGGCTCATTTATAGTTCCTTTCTTACCCTGCTCACGTTAAGACGTGCAGCCTGAATCAGCCCTTAACCCCGCATTTTTACAGAATATTAGCCGTTGAGGTTAGCGAAAGCTGGCATTTGTTTTACTTTTCCGGCGCATAAAGTCAAAATTAGGAATTCGTTACGCCTCAGACCGTATGCAGTCCAGCCATTCCCGCGCGATGGACCGACAAGTATACCTGAAGAAAGGACTTTTGATGCTTTTAGCAACAGCACTGTTAATCATTGGTTTACTGTTAGTGGTCTACAGTGCTGACCGTTTAGTCTTTGCTGCATCTATCCTGTGTCGCCTGACGGGTGTACCGCCTGTAGTCATCGGGATGACCGTGGTCAGCGTTGGCACGTCACTTCCTGAAATCATCGTCTCCGTCTCGGCGTCGCTGCATGGTCAGTTAGACCTGGCAATTGGCACCGCGATTGGCTCTAACATCGTCAATATATTACTGATTTTAGGCCTTGCGGCACTGCTCCATCCATTTCGCGTGCATTCTGATGTTCTGCGCCGTGAATTGCCGCTAATGTTAGTCGTAAGCCTGCTGGCAGGGTGCGTATTTTATGATGGCGTACTGAGCTATAGCGACGGCATTTTCCTGCTGGCGTTGGCCGTCATCTGGTTGCTGTATAGTGTTAAAATTGCCCGCCAGGCGGAAAAACAGGGTCAGGATAGCCTGACGCGTGAACAGGTTGCCGAACTCCCGCGGGAAGGCACGCTGCCGGTCGCCCTCCTCTGGCTTGGCGTTGCGCTGATCATCATGCCGATGGCAACGCGCATGGTCGTGGATAACGCGACGGTACTGGCGAACTATTTCGCCATGAGCGAACTGACGATTGGCCTGACGGTTATTGCTATCGGCACCAGCCTGCCGGAGCTGGCCACCGCCATTGCGGGGGCGCGTAAAGGGGAAGATGACATCGCCATTGGTAATATCATCGGCTCCAACATATTTAATATCGCGATTGTCATGGGCCTGCCGGCTCTGATTACGCCGGGGCCGTTTAATCCTCTGGCGTTTTCACGCGATTACGGGGTGATGTTGCTGGTCAGCGTGATATTTGCCCTGCTCTGCTGGCGGCGGCAACGCCAGATCGGCAAAGGCGCAGGCGCGCTGCTGACGGGTGGATTTATCGTATGGATGGCGATGCTGTACTGGCTCTCGCCTCTTCTCTCTGGGTAAACGGAAACGCATTATGTCGCAAATAGAATTGCAGCCGGGTTTTGACTTTCAGAAAGCAGGCAAAGAGGTTCTGGAGATTGAACGTGAAGGTCTGGCGCAGTTAGATCAGTACATTAACCAGGATTTTAGTCTGGCATGTGAGAAGATATTCTACTGTGCCGGGAAAGTCGTGGTGATGGGGATGGGCAAGTCCGGCCACATTGGGCGCAAAATGGCGGCAACGTTTGCCAGCACCGGAACCTCGTCCTTCTTTGTACACCCGGGGGAAGCCGCGCACGGCGACCTGGGGATGGTCACGCCGCAGGATGTCGTTATCGCGCTGTCCAACTCCGGTGAGTCCAATGAAATTCTGGCATTGATCCCCGTACTGAAGCGTCTGCAGGTGCCGCTGATTTGCATGACCAGCCGTCCGGAAAGTAGCATGGCGCGTGCGGCCGATATTCATCTGTGCGTTAAAGTACCGAAAGAGGCCTGCCCGCTCGGCCTGGCGCCAACATCCAGCACCACCGCCGCGCTGGTCATGGGCGATGCGCTTGCCGTCGCGCTGCTTGAAGCCCGCGGTTTTACGCCGGAAGATTTCGCGCTCTCCCATCCGGGCGGCGCGCTGGGGCGCAAGCTGCTGCTGCGGGTAAACGATATTATGCACACCGGGGATGAGATCCCTCACGTCAGCAAAGAAGCCTCCCTGCGTGATGCGCTGCTGGAAATCACCCGTAAGAATCTGGGTATGACGGTCGTGTGCGACGATCTGATGAAAATTCAGGGGATCTTCACCGATGGCGACCTGCGTCGCGTGTTCGACATGGGTGTAGATGTCCGCACGCTCGGCATTGCCGATGTGATGACGCCCGGCGGCATTCGCGTGCGTCCGGGAACGCTGGCCGTGGATGTGCTGAACCTGATGCAGTCCCGCCATATCACCTCCGTTATGGTTGCCGATGGCGACCAGTTGCTGGGTGTGGTACATATGCATGATCTGCTGCGCGCTGGCGTAGTGTAATAAAGGATAAGACAATGAGTAATGCGGGTGCATCCCTTGCAACCTGTTATGGTCCGGTCAGTACCCAGATGATGGCAAAGGCGGAAAATATTCGTCTGCTCATTCTGGATGTGGATGGCGTACTTTCCGATGGCCTGATTTACATGGGCAATAATGGTGAAGAGCTGAAAGCGTTTAACGTTCGCGATGGCTACGGTATCCGCTGTGCGCTCACCTCGGGTATTGAGGTTGCTATCATCACCGGACGAAAAGCTAAACTGGTAGAAGACCGCTGTGAAACCTTAGGCATTACCCATCTTTACCAGGGTCAATCCGATAAGATGGCAGCGTTCAATGATTTACTGGGTAAACTGGCTATCGCACCGGAAAACGTGGCCTACGTCGGGGACGACCTGATTGACTGGCCGGTGATGGCTGAAGTCGGTCTCAGCATCGCGGTTGCTGATGCTCATCCGCTGTTGATCCCGCGCGCTGACTACGTTACCCACATCAACGGTGGCCGGGGTGCCGTCCGTGAAGTCTGCGATCTGCTTCTGCTGGCGCAGGGCAAGCTTGATGAAGCCAAAGGGCAATCGATATGAGTAAAACCAGACGTTGGGTTATCATTCTGCTTTCGCTTGTCGCACTGGTATTGATTGGCGTGAACCTTGCCGATCGCGACGATACGCAAACGGAAGTCGTCAACAATAACGATCCAACCTATAAAAGCGATCACAGTGACACCGTGGTCTATAGCCCGGAAGGTGCGCTGAATTATCGCCTGATTGCCCAGCACGTTGAATACTTTTCCGATGACGGCGTTTCGTGGTTTACCCAACCTGTCATGACCACTTTCGATAAAGACAAAGTGCCGACGTGGTCAATTAAGTCAGATCGGGCCAAACTGACAAATGATCGTATGCTTTATCTGTATGGCCACGTTGAAGTCAACGCCCTGACCGCTGACTCGCAACTGCGAAAAATTACGACGGATAATGCCCAGATCAACCTGGTAACCCAGGACGTGACGTCGCAGGATCTGGTCACACTGTATGGCACAACATTTAATTCCAGCGGTTTAAGAATGCGCGGGAACTTACGCAGCAAGAACGCCGAGCTGATTGAAAAGGTTAGAACCTCCTATGAAATTCAAAACAAACAAACTCAGCCTTAAAGTAATTATCGCCAGCGCGATGCTGGCGGCCAGTCTCCCCGCGCTTGCTGTAACGGGCGATACCGACCAGCCGATCCATATCGAGTCCGACACTCAGTCTCTCGATATGCAGGGTAACGTCGTCACCTTCACGGGTAACGTCGTCATGACTCAGGGGACCATCAAAATTAACGCCGATAAAGTGGTCGTTACCCGTCCGGGCGGCGAGCAGGGCAAAGAGATCATTGATGGTTACGGCAACCCGGCCACCTTCTACCAGATGCAGGACAACGGCAAGCCGGTGAAAGGCCACGCCTCGCATATGCACTATGAGCTGGCGAAGGACCTGGTCATCCTGACCGGAAACGCGTATCTGGAACAGCTGGACAGCAATATTACCGGTGACCAGATTACCTATCTGGTGAAAGAGCAAAAAATGCAGGCCTCCAGCGAGAAAGGCAAACGCGTAACCACCGTGCTGGTTCCGTCGCAGCTGCAGGACAAAGGCAAGGGCCAGGCCCCGGCACAGAAGAAGAGTAACTAATTCGCTATGGCAACATTAACTGCAAAAAATCTCGCGAAGGCCTATAAGGGCCGCCGTGTCGTAGAAGATGTCAGTCTGACCGTCAACTCCGGCGAAATTGTGGGCCTGCTTGGCCCGAACGGTGCGGGTAAAACCACCACCTTCTACATGGTGGTGGGTATTGTGCCGCGCGATGCCGGCAACATTATTATTGACGATGAAGATATCAGCCTGCTGCCGCTGCACGCCCGCGCGCGCCGTGGCATTGGCTATCTGCCGCAGGAAGCCTCTATTTTCCGTCGTCTGAGCGTCTTTGATAACCTGATGGCGGTCCTGCAAATTCGCGACGACCTGACCAACGAACAGCGTCAGGATCGCGCCAACGAGCTGATGGAAGAGTTTCATATCGAACACCTGCGCGACAGCCTGGGCCAGGCCTTGTCCGGGGGGGAACGCCGTCGTGTTGAGATTGCGCGCGCGCTGGCCGCCAATCCGAAGTTTATCCTTCTGGATGAACCGTTTGCGGGCGTTGACCCGATCTCCGTTATCGACATTAAACGCATTATCGAGCATCTGCGTGACAGCGGACTTGGCGTGCTGATCACCGACCACAACGTTCGTGAAACGCTGGCGGTATGTGAACGCGCGTATATCGTGAGCCAGGGCAATCTGATTGCTCACGGTACGCCGCAGCAGATCCTCGAAGACGATCATGTTAAGCGCGTCTATCTTGGGGAAGACTTCAGACTCTGATAGGGTAGAGGTAACGTAACGCCGAACCGGAGAAAAATGCTCTGAACATGAAGCAAGGTTTGCAATTAAGGCTCAGCCAACAGCTGGCGATGACGCCGCAGTTACAGCAGGCAATTCGTCTGTTGCAACTGTCCACCTTAGAACTCCAGCAGGAGCTCCAGCAGGCGCTGGACAGCAATCCCCTACTGGAGCATGCCGATCTTCATGACGAGGTAGATACCCAGCAGTCACAGGACACAGAAGCGCTCGACACCGCGGATGCACTCGAACAAAAAGAGATGCCGGACGAGCTTCCGCTGGATGCCAGCTGGGATGAAATCTATACCGCCGGGACCCCTTCCGGCACGCGTGCAGACTACCAGGACGACGAGCTACCGGTCTACCAGGGCGAAACCACCCAGTCGCTGCAGGATTACCTGATGTGGCAGGTAGAGCTTACCCCCTTCTCCGATACCGACCGCGCTATTGCCACGTCGATTGTCGACGCCGTTGATGACACCGGTTATTTGACCGTCACGCTGGACGACATTCTGGAAAGCATGGGCGATGAAGAGATTGAGATTGAGGAGATTGAAGCGGTACTGAAACGCATTCAGCGCTTCGATCCGGTCGGGGTGGCCGCGAAGGACCTGCGCGACTGTCTGCTGATCCAGCTTTCTCAGTTCAGCAAAGAGACGCCGTGGCTCGACGAGGCACGCTTAATCATCAGCGATCATCTGGATCTTCTGGCTAACCACGATTTCCGCACCCTGATGCGCGTGACGCGCCTGAAGGAAGAGGTGCTGAAAGAGGCGGTAAATCTGATCCAGTCCCTCGATCCGCGTCCCGGTCAGTCGATCCAGACCAGCGAACCCGAGTACGTTATCCCGGACGTGCTGGTCAGAAAACACAATGACCGCTGGGTCGTTGAACTGAACTCTGACAGCATCCCTCGCCTGCAAATCAACCAGCAGTACGCCTCCATGTGTACCAGCGCGCGCAACGACTCCGACAATCAATATATTCGCAGCAATCTTCAGGAAGCGCGATGGTTGATCAAGAGCCTGGAGAGCCGGAATGATACCCTGCTTCGCGTGAGCCGCTGCATCGTCGAACAGCAGCAGGCCTTCTTTGAGCAGGGCGAAGAGTATATGAAACCGATGGTGCTGGCGGATATCGCCCAGGCCGTCGAGATGCATGAATCCACTATTTCCCGCGTTACTACGCAGAAGTATCTGCACAGTCCGCGCGGTATTTTTGAGCTTAAGTATTTCTTCTCCAGCCACGTGAACACCGAGGGTGGCGGCGAAGCCTCCTCAACGGCGATTCGCGCCCTGGTGAAGAAGTTGATCGCCGCGGAGAATCCCGCGAAGCCACTAAGTGACAGTAAGTTGACCACCATGCTGTCCGATCAGGGTATTATGGTGGCACGTCGTACTGTTGCGAAGTATCGAGAGTCTTTATCCATTCCGCCGTCTAACCAGCGTAAACAACTGGTCTGACACAACCGATAAGGAAGACACTATGCAGCTCAATATCACAGGACATAACGTCGAGATTACTGAGGCTTTACGTGACTTCGTGAACGCTAAGTTCGCGAAACTCGAGCAGTATTTCGAAAGGATCAATCAGGTCTACGTTGTGTTAAAAGTGGAGAAAGTGACTCATATCTCGGATGCAACCCTGCATGTTAACGGGGGTGAACTCCATGCCAGTGCGGAAGGGCAAGACATGTACGCGGCTATCGACGGCTTGATTGACAAGCTTGCGCGACAGCTCAATAAACATAAAGATAAACTGAAACAACACTAATTGTCCGGGCAGTTAACGGGTGCAGGACGGCCTGTTGTGAAACACAACGGGCCATTTGTACAGTTAGCGCTTAGGTGAAATTATGATGAACAACGATTCCGCTCTTCAACTGAGCAATGTCCTTAACCAGGAATGTACCCGCAGTGCCGTTCACTGCCAGAGCAAAAAACGTGCGCTGGAGATCATCAGTGAATTGGCTGCAAAACAGCTGGGCCTGCCGCCGCAGGTGGTGTTCGAAGCCATTCTGACCCGTGAAAAGATGGGCAGTACCGGTATCGGCAACGGCATCGCGATCCCGCACGGCAAGCTGGAAGAGGACACCCTGCGTGCCGTCGGTGTGTTTGTGCAGCTGGAAACCCCAATCGCTTTTGACGCCATTGATAACCAGCCCGTCGATCTCCTCTTCGCGCTGTTGGTGCCTGCCGACCAGACCAAGACCCACCTGCATACGCTTTCGCTGGTTGCTAAACGTCTGGCGGATAAAACCATCTGCCGTCGACTGCGCTCAGCCCAAAGTGATGAAGAGCTTTATCAAATTATCACTGAAGCAGAAGGCAATCAGGATGACGCATAACCAGGTGATGGCCTTCACATCTGTTGTCCTGAGGAGAAACGGAACATGGTGCTGATGATTGTCAGCGGTCGTTCAGGGTCGGGGAAATCCGTTGCTCTGCGCGCGCTGGAAGACATGGGTTTTTACTGCGTCGATAACCTGCCGGTCGTGTTATTGCCCGATCTGGCACGCACGTTAGCGGAGAGACAAACCTCCGCCGCCGTCAGTATCGACGTTCGTAACATGCCGGAATCGCCAGAGATCTTCGAACAGGCAATGAGTAACCTGCCTGACGCGTTCTCGCCTCAGCTGCTGTTCCTTGATGCCGACCGCAATACCCTGATCCGCCGCTACAGCGACACCCGTCGTCTGCATCCGCTTTCCAGCAAGAATCTCTCGCTGGAGAGCGCCATCGACGAAGAGAGCGATCTGCTTGAGCCGCTGCGCTCTCGTGCCGATCTGATTGTCGACACCTCAGAGATGTCCGTTCACGAGCTGGCGGAAATGCTGCGAACCCGGCTGCTGGGCAAACGCGAGCGCGAGCTGACGATGGTGTTCGAATCCTTCGGCTTTAAGCACGGTATTCCGATTGATGCGGACTATGTTTTCGACGTGCGCTTCCTGCCGAACCCGCACTGGGATCCTAAACTGCGTCCAATGACCGGTCTGGATAAGCCCGTGGCGGCGTTCCTCGACCGACACACAGAAGTTCACAATTTTATCTACCAGACGCGAAGCTACCTTGAGCTATGGTTACCTATGCTGGAGACAAACAATCGTAGCTACCTGACGGTGGCGATTGGCTGTACCGGCGGTAAACATCGTTCGGTCTACATCGCCGAACAGCTGGCCGACTATTTCCGCTCGCGCGGTAAGAACGTTCAGTCCCGTCATCGCACGCTGGAAAAACGTAAAACATGACCGTAAAACAAACCGTTGAGATCACCAATAAGCTGGGCATGCATGCACGCCCGGCGATGAAGCTGTTTGAGCTGATGCAGGGTTTCGATGCAGAAGTGCTGCTGCGTAATGACGAAGGCACCGAAGCGGAAGCCAACAGCGTAATTGCGCTGCTGATGCTGGACTCCGCCAAAGGGCGTCAGATTGAGGTTGAAGCCACCGGTCCTCAGGAAGAGGAAGCTCTGGCAGCGGTAGTTGCGCTGTTTAACGCCGGGTTCGACGAAGATTAGGCCTGCTATTCTGGCGGGTGGCGCTGCGCTTACCCGCCCTACATTAACGCATTTCTCTCCATAAACCCTTCCCCACCCAGCTGGCGCATCTGGCGCATGATCCACGCCTGACGGCTTCGCACGTACCCTGACGGGGCGCTGGCCTTGAAGCGGACAGGATTAGGCAGAACAGCCGCGAGCAGCGCCGCCTCCGACATGCTCAGCCTGCTGGCAGGTTTATTAAAATAGCGTTGTGATGCAGCTTCGACACCAAATACCCCGTCGCCGAACTCGGCGATATTAAGGTAAACGGTCAGAATACGCTTTTTGCTCCAGACCGTTTCCATTCCCAGGGTCAGGCCCGCTTCCAGCCCTTTTCGCACCCAGCTTCGGCCATCCCACAGGAACAGGTTTTTAGCCGTCTGCTGCGACAGCGTTGACGCACCGCGCACGCGGTTTTCGTGACGTTCGTTATGGGCCAGCGCCTTTTCGATCGCGGCCACATCGAACCCCCAGTGCTCCGGGAATTTTTGATCTTCCGCCGCGATAACCGCCAGCCCCATGAACGGAGAAATTTCATCCATGCTCACCCAGTCAGAATGGGCAACATAGCCGAAATCAACGGAGAACCACGCGCTAAGCTGGCGCTCAACCATGACCGCTGAAAACGGTACCGGCAAAATGCTGAACACGGCCAGGCCGCCCCCCCAGAACACCGCCAGGACGAGAACGATGCGTAAAAGAAGGCGTTTCAACCATGCGCCTGCGGAAGACTGACGCCTCATTCCGTCAGCACCAGCACCCGGGCGACCAGCTTTTCAATGCCCACGGCGGCTTCCGCAATATTCTTCGCCAGCATATACGCGGGCGTGGTGACAACTTTGTTGTCTTCATCCACCACAATGTCATCGACCGGGCACGGAACGTGTTCGCCCCCCATATCCTCGACGACCTCTGCGGTATCAATATCGGTTCCGATCGTCAGCCGTAACGGAAAATCGAAAATATTTGGCAGCATGGCCGGTGCAATACAGATAAAGCCCAGCGGCTTGCCCGCGGCATGCATCGCCAGCGTCAGCGCTTTGAGATCAGGGTCCACCGTGCATGCGGCACCCTCGGCAGCAAAGGTGCTGAGATTTTTCGCGTCGCCGAAGCCGCCCGGCACAATGAGCGCATCCAGTTCAGCGGCATCTGCCTTCGCCAGCGGATGAATCTCTCCCCGGGCAATACGCGCGGCTTCAATCAGGACGTTACGCGTTTCGGCCATCGGCTCGCCGGTCAGATGGTTAATCACATCCGACTGATTTTTGTCGGGTGCAAAACAGATAACCTCTGCTCCCTGTTTCGTCAGGGCCAGCAGCGTGATTACGGCTTCATGTATTTCTGAACCATCAAAAACACCGCATCCGCTCAGGACAACACCAATTTTTTTCATCTTGACGATCCTTCTTTGCAACTCGCTGAAGCACATTAATAATTTTGATTAAAACGCTATGCTTCACACATTTCACTGATTCATGTAACAAACCATTTAAGATTTGCTATCTTATCTGCGTGCGGCCTAAATTTTTACGGCGGCGCCCATTAGAAAATTACTTTAAAAAACAGGCGCAGCCACGATTTCCCTGGTGTTGGCGCAGTATTCGCGCACCCCGGTCTAGCCGGGGTCATTTTTTTCTGGCATCCACCCAGGCTTTAAGCACCGCAACATCGTTCTGCCACTCTTGTTTCATCTCTTCAACCCAATCACCAACGTTATCTTCCCAGGCTGGTAAATCAGGCGACTGAATCTGTTGACCCAGCTGCTGCAGGTGGCGTAACCCGACCGAGCCGGCTGCGCCTTTGATTTTATGCCCTTCTTCCACGATGCCCTTCTGGTCACGCGCCGTCAGGTTTGACTCCAGCACGCTCAGATAACCCGGCATCATTTTTTCAAACACCGCCAGGCCGTCGGTAATCAGTTTCGGGCCGACCAGATCGATATACTGCTCCAGCATCGCGGTATCGAGTATCGTTTGGGCTTTTGCGCTATCAACAGACGTCATGGTGCTCTCCTCTTCATCGTGGGTATCCCAAAACTTCTTGATCATGGCGGTCAGAGCAGGCACCGCCAGAGGCTTGCTGAGTACATCGTCCATACCGGCGTCGAGATACTCTTTTTTATCTTTCAGCACGTTCGCCGTCAGCGCCACCAGCGGCGGCAGTTCATCAGCCGCGTACTGACGCGTCAGTTCACGCGAGATATCCAGCCCGGTCATATCCGGCAACTGGATATCCAGCAGAACGAGGTCATATTCACCCGGTGTAAACATCTCCAGCGCGGCTTTACCGGTCATCGCGACATCCACGCTGTTGCCCAGTTTTTCCAGCACCGAGCGCGCTACAATCACGTTAAGCTCAATATCCTCCACCAGCAGGACGTGCAGCGCAGGCAGCGGCATATCGTCATTTTCAAAGGTATCCTCTACCTCTTCCGCCACCGCCGGCGCATGCACCGTCAGCGTGAAGGTTGACCCTTTGCCCGCCTGGCTGGCAACGGTGATGTCACCACCCATGCTCTTCGCCAGCCGCTTAGACACCGCCAGGCCGATTCCGGTACCAGTGGCCGGTTTTCCACCGTTGCTGTCCTTCACCTGGTAGTACATCGCGAAAATCTTGTCCTGCTCCTCCTGCGGAATACCAATCCCGGAGTCCTCCACCTCGAAGTGCAGCATGTCGCCGTCGTCATAGCGAATACGCACCGCCACCTGCCCCTTCTGGGTAAATTTCACCGCGTTGCTGATGAGGTTCCACAGGATCTGACGCAGCCGCGTGCCGTCGGTAATCACTTTATGCGGCAGCGGCAGGGTGGGCTCCATGACAAAATTCAGCCCCTTCTGCTGAGCCTGCAGACCAGACAAGTTTTCCAGATCGGCAAGGAAGCTGGTGAAATCAACCGGCTGGTTATCAAGCTGAACCTTTCGGCGCTCCATCTTATCCATGTCAATAATATCGTTGAAGATATTACCCAGCGTGACCGCCGAGACGTGAATCGTTTTGAGGTAATTTTCCTGCTCTGCGGTCAGGTCGGTATCCAGCAGAATGCGGCTCAGCCCCACAATGCCGTTAAGCGGCGTACGAAGCTCATGGCTGATGGTGGAGATGAAGGTGGTCTTGTCGCGGCTGGCGCGCTCCAGCGCATCCTGATAGCGCTTACGCTCGGTAATATCACGGCCGAAGCCCATCAGGCCGTGGCGCTTCCCGACGCGGTCATAGTACGGCACCTTACGGATCTCAAAGCAGGCTTTGCGCCCGTCTGGGTAATCCAGCCACTGTTCGTAGGTCAGCGAGACGTTATGGCGGAACACTTTTTCATCCGTCTCCATGACCTTGGCGGCCGCCTCTTCGGAGTAAACGTCCTGCGGCTTGAGGTGAATCAGCTGCTTCTCGCTTTTCCCGGTCAGGAGCTCCATCGCCCGGTTACAGCCTGAAAATTCTTTATCTTCGTTACGGTAGAATACCAGATCCGGCGAAGCGTCCAGGAACGAACGCAGGAAGGAGGATTGCTGCTCAAGCTGGATCTGCGTCACCTCGCGCTCTTTCATTTCGATTTTCAGCTGTTCCAGCGTGGCCTGACGCTCTGCCTCCGCCTTCTCACGATCTGAAATTTCCTGATTCAACTGAGCAATGTTGTCTTTAAGCTGAACATTGAGCTTCAGGTCGCGCTCGCGCATCTCCTCCAGCTTATCGACCAGTTTTGATAAGCGCTGACGGGACTCCTCCAGCTGCTCGACCACCACGGAAAGGAAATAGACCGCCCAGGGGGTAATGAGCAGGCCGAAGAAGATAGAGCGGATAACGTCGATACTCTCGACCTGACCATGCAGAACCATCGTAACGGCCATCTGCACGACAATCGCCAGAACGACCAGCGCCAGCGCCAGCAGCATGGAGAAACGCACCAGCCCAAGCTTCATCATCAGGTCGACGTAGTACTGGGCTAGCATTCGAATTTGCTTCATAGAGGATCCCTTCACGACTTTATCGCTCAATAATACTCAAATTCGAGGCGGGACGTTGAAGGTTGTGAGAAAAAGTGCGGGTTGAAACAGGAGATTAGCCTCGCCTCCGGTTCACCGGAAGCGAGGAGAGGTCAATCAGGAGCGTTTCAGCAGCAGCCAGAGGCTGATCAGGAAGAAGCTGGCGCTCGGCAGCAGCGCACCGATAATCGGCGGGATGCCATAAACCAGCGTCAGCGGACCGAAGATCTGATCGAGTACATAGAAGACAAAGCCGAAGCTAATACCGGTCACGACGCGCACGCCCATCGGCACGCTACGCAGCGGACCGAAGATAAACGACAGCGCCATCAGCATCATCACCGCCACGGACATCGGCTGGAAGATTTTGCTCCACATGTTGAGCTGATAGCGTCCGGCATCCTGCCCGCTCGACTTCAGGTACTTCACATAGTTGTGCAAGCCGCTGATAGAGAGCGCGTCAGGATCCAGCGCAACAACCCCGAGCTTATCCGGCGTGAGGTTGGTCTTCCAGGTGCCGGTCACCGTCTGTGACCCGGTAATCTGTTTTGGATCGGTCAGGTCAGACTCATCAACCTGCGACAAACGCCACTGCTTATGTTCAGCGTCAAACTTCGCGGAAGAGGCGTGTCGGACAGACTCCAGACGGCGCTGGTCGTTGAACGCATAGATGCTAACCCCGCCCAGTTCATCATTACCCTTTACCCGTTCGATGTAGACAAAGTTTTTCCCGTCTTTCGCCCATAAACCTTGCTGAGTCGAGAGCAGTGAACCACCGTACATTGCCTGAGCACGATAGTTACGCGCCATCTGCTCGCCCTGCGGTGCCACCCACTCGCCAATCGCCATGGTCAACAGCACCAGCGGGATTGCGGTTTTCATTACCGACAGCGCAACCTGCATACGGGTAAAGCCTGAGGCCTGCATCACCACCAGCTCGCTGCGCTGAGCCAGCATCCCCAGCCCCAGCAGCGCGCCCAGCAGAGCCGCCATCGGGAAGAAGATCTGCACATCTTTTGGCACGCTGAGCAGGGTGTACATCCCCGCCCCCATCGCGTCATAGCTGCCCTGTCCGGCTTTTTTCAGCTGATCGACAAATTTGATAATGCCGGAGAGCGACACCAGCATGAACAACGTCATCATGATGGTAGTGAAAATGGTTTTACCGATATAGCGATCAAGAACGCCAAACGCCTGCATTAGATGGCTCCTTTACGCGAGAATCGGGCACGTATGCGGCGCACAGGCACCGTATCCCACAGGTTTAATCCCAGCGCCAGTAAGATGTACAGGCTGTTAACGAACCACGTCCAGACCATCGGATCCAGTTTACCCTTCGCGCCGTTAGAGCGAATCGAGGTTTGCAGCAGGAAGTAGATCAGGTAAAGCAGCATCGCTGGCAGCATAGATAGCACGCGGCCCTGGCGCGGGTTCACCACGCTCAGCGGCACGACAATCAGTGCCATCATAAACACGGTGAATACGAGCGTAATACGCCAGTGGAACTCAGCCCGCGCTCTGTCGGTATCGGTATTCCACAGCGTGCGCATATCCATTTGCTCGGTATCCGTCGGATCGAGCGCCACCGCCTGATGACCAATAATGGCCTGATAGTTCTGGAAATCCGTAATACGGAAGTCACGCAGCATCGCGGTGCCTTCGAAACGGGTGCCTTTATTCAGCGTGACGACCTGAGAACCGTCTTTGCGCTGAGAAAGCTGGCCAGAATCGGCAACCACCACTGACGGACGCGCGTTACCTTTAGGACGCAGCTGCGCCAGAAATACATCGTTGAATTTACTGCCGTCAACGCTCTCAATAAACAGCACGGAGTTTCCGTCAGTCGCCTGCTGGAACTGCCCCTGCGCGAGCGCCGCCAAGCCGGGGTTTGCTTTCGCCTCGGCCAGCACTTCGTCCTGATGACGGGAAGACATAGGGCCCGCCCACATCACATTCACCGCCGCAACAATGCCCGTGAACAGCGCCAGTATCATCGCCGCTTTCACCAGTACGGCTTTACTCAGGCCGCAGGCATGCATCACCGTAATTTCACTCTCGGTGTACAGCTTACCGAGGGTCATCAGCAGGCCGAGGAATAGACTCAGCGGCAGAATAAGCTGCGCCATTTCCGGGATCCCCAGCCCAAGCAGGGAAAGCACCAGATTCGTTGGAATTTCGCCGTCAACGGCCGCACCGAGGATCTTAACCAGCTTCTGACAGAAAAAAATCAGCAGCAGGATGAAGAGGATCGCCAGTTGGCTTTTGAGCGTCTCCCGCACCAGATATCTTATGATTATCACTTTAAATACGCCCGTAAAAACCCGTCTCTTTGCTGGAAAATCGCTTGTTTCATGGCTTAAACGTCATTTATTCTCTTGAGTCGTCGAAATCGTCGCTAAGATTAAAACATCCGGCGGATTCACGCTTCAGGACTTTTTCTGACGTGTCGAAACCGTAGTAACGTAAGATTAACACGAAGTCACCACAACAGCGGACATGAGTTACGAAAGGTTTCAATTCTATCCGTAGCAGCCGCCGTTGTCTTTAAGATTCAGGAGCGTAGTGCATGGAGTTCAGTGTAAAAAGCGGTAGCCCGGAGAAACAGCGGAGTGCCTGCATCGTTGTGGGCGTCTTTGAACCGCGCCGACTCTCCCCGATCGCCGAGCAACTCGATAAAATCAGTGACGGCTATATCAGCGCCCTGCTGCGCCGTGGCGAACTGGAAGGCAAACCTGGGCAGACGCTGTTACTGCACCATGTTCCGAACGTCCTGTCAGAGCGTATTCTGCTGATTGGCTGCGGCAAAGAGCGCGAGCTGGATGAACGTCAGTATAAGCAGGTTATTCAGAAAACCATTAATACGCTGAATGACACCGGTTCAATGGAAGCCGTCTGCTTCCTGACCGAGCTGCACGTCAAAGGCCGTAACACCTACTGGAAAGTGCGTCAGGCCGTCGAAACGGCAAAAGAGAGCCTTTACAGCTTCGATCAGCTTAAGACCAACAAAAGCGAGCCGCGTCGTCCGCTGCGCAAAATGGTCTTTAACGTGCCAACCCGTCGCGAACTGACCAGCGGCGAGCGCGCCATCCAGCATGGTCTAGCGATTGCCGCCGGTATTAAAGCGGCAAAAGATCTCGGCAACATGCCGCCAAACATCTGTAACGCCGCCTACCTCGCCTCTCAGGCGCGCCAGCTGGCTGACTCCTACAGCAAAAACGTCATCACCCGCGTCATCGGCGAACAGCAGATGAAAGAGCTGGGGATGCACTCTTATCTGGCGGTGGGTAACGGCTCGCAGAACGAATCCCTGATGTCGGTCATCGAATACAAAGGCAATCCGTCTGAAGACGCGCGTCCGATCGTGCTCGTCGGTAAAGGGCTGACCTTTGACTCCGGCGGTATCTCCATCAAGCCTTCAGAAGGCATGGACGAGATGAAGTACGACATGTGCGGCGCGGCGGCGGTTTACGGCGTCATGCGCATGGTTGCGGAGCTTCAGCTGCCCATCAACGTAATCGGCGTGCTGGCAGGCTGCGAAAACATGCCTGGCGGTCGCGCGTATCGTCCGGGCGACGTCCTGACCACCATGTCCGGCCAGACCGTTGAAGTGCTGAATACCGACGCCGAAGGCCGTCTTGTACTCTGTGACGTGTTGACCTACGTTGAGCGCTTCGAGCCAGAAGCGGTTATCGACGTGGCCACACTTACCGGTGCCTGCGTGATTGCCCTGGGCCATCACATCACCGGCCTGATGTCGAACCACAACCCGCTGGCGCACGAGCTTATCGGCGCGTCCGAGCAGGCCGGTGACCGCGCATGGCGTCTGCCGCTGGGTGACGAGTATCAGGAACAGCTGGAGTCTAACTTTGCGGACATGGCTAACATTGGTGGTCGTCCTGGCGGCGCAATTACCGCTGGCTGCTTCCTGGCGCGCTTCACCCGTAAATATAACTGGGCGCACCTGGACATCGCGGGTACCGCATGGCGCTCCGGTAAAGCCAAAGGCGCTACCGGACGTCCGGTTGCCCTGCTGTCGCAGTTCCTGCTTAATCGTGCGGGTTTTAACGGCGACGAGTGATGTAATGTGCCGGGTGGCGGCTTCGCCTTACCCGGCCTACACGCCGCTCAACCGTAGGCCGGGTAAGCGAAGCGCCACCCGGCTTTGCATTTAAATCCACGACAAGAAGCCCCATATATGAAGAATGCAACGTTCTACCTTCTGGACAACGACACCCATCAGGATGGCCTCAGCGCCGTTGAACAGCTGGTGTGTGAAATTGCCGCAGAACGTTGGCGCGCAGGTAAACGCGTACTGATTGCCTGTGAAGATGAGCAGCAGGCGATTCGCCTGGATGAAGCGCTATGGGCGCGTCCGCCGGAAAGTTTTGTTCCGCATAACCTGTCGGGCGAAGGTCCACGCGGCGGGGCTCCGGTCGAAATTGCCTGGCCGCAAAAGCGCAACAGCAGCGCGCGCGATATTCTCATTAGCCTGCGGACAGACTTTGCAGATTTTGCCACCGCTTTCACAGAAGTGGTAGACTTTGTCCCTTACGAAGAATCCTTGAAACAACTGGCGCGCGAACGCTATAAAGCGTACCGCCTGGCCGGTTTTAACCTGAATACGGCAACCTGGAAATAATGGAAAAGACATATAACCCACGCGATATCGAACAGCCGCTTTACGAGCACTGGGAACAGCAGGGCTATTTCAAGCCTAACGGCGACGAAAGCAAAGAGTCCTTCTGCATCATGATCCCGCCGCCGAACGTCACCGGCAGTTTGCATATGGGGCATGCTTTCCAGCAGACCATCATGGACACCATGATCCGCTACCAGCGCATGCAGGGCAAAAACACCCTGTGGCAGGCGGGGACTGACCACGCGGGTATCGCGACCCAGATGGTGGTTGAGCGTAAAATTGCCGCTGAAGAAGGTAAAACTCGTCACGACTACGGTCGCGATGCGTTCATCGACAAAATCTGGCAGTGGAAGGCAGAATCCGGCGGCACCATTACCCGTCAGATGCGCCGTCTCGGCAACTCCGTGGACTGGGAGCGCGAGCGCTTCACCATGGACGAAGGCCTGTCCAACGCCGTAAAAGAAGTGTTCGTCCGTCTGTACAAAGAAGACCTGATTTACCGCGGCAAACGCCTGGTAAACTGGGATCCGAAACTGCGCACCGCAATTTCTGACCTGGAAGTGGAAAACCGCGAGTCTAAAGGCTCCATGTGGCACATCCGCTATCCGCTGGCCGACGGCGCAAAAACCGCAGACGGTAAAGATTACCTGGTGGTGGCGACCACCCGTCCGGAAACCCTGCTGGGCGATACCGGCGTGGCCGTTAACCCGGAAGATCCGCGCTATAAAGATCTGATCGGCAAATTTGTGGTGCTGCCGCTGGTGAACCGCCGCATTCCGATTGTGGGCGACGAACACGCCGACATGGAAAAAGGCACCGGCTGCGTGAAAATCACCCCGGCGCACGATTTCAACGACTATGAAGTGGGTCGTCGTCACGCCCTGCCGATGATCAACATTCTGACCTTCGACGGCGATATCCGCGAAAGCGCAGAGGTGTACGACACCAAAGGCAACGAATCCGACGTTTACTCCAGCGAGATCCCGGCGGAGTTCCAGAAGCTGGAGCGCTTTGCTGCACGTAAAGCCATCGTAGCCGCCGTTGATGCGCTCGGCCTGCTGGAAGAGATTAAGCCTCACGATCTGACCGTGCCGTACGGCGACCGTGGCGGCGTGGTTATTGAGCCAATGCTGACCGACCAGTGGTACGTCCGTGCCGACGTGCTGGCAAAACCGGCTGTGGAAGCGGTTGAGAACGGCAGCATTCAGTTCGTGCCGAAGCAGTACGAAAACATGTACTTCTCCTGGATGCGCGACATTCAGGACTGGTGTATCTCCCGTCAGCTGTGGTGGGGTCACCGCATCCCGGCATGGTACGACAACGAAGGCAACGTCTACGTTGGCCGTAGCGAAGACGAAGTGCGTCAGGAAAACAACCTGAGCGCTGACGTGGCCCTGCGCCAGGATGAAGACGTTCTGGATACCTGGTTCTCCTCCGCGCTGTGGACCTTCTCTACCCTCGGCTGGCCGGAAAACACCGACGCGCTGCGTCAGTTCCACCCTACCAGCGTAATGGTGTCCGGCTTCGACATCATCTTCTTCTGGATTGCCCGCATGATCATGATGACCATGCACTTCATCAAAGACGAAGACGGCAAGCCGCAGGTTCCGTTCCATACCGTCTACATGACCGGCCTTATCCGCGACGACGAAGGGCAGAAGATGTCCAAGTCCAAGGGCAACGTGATTGACCCGCTGGACATGGTTGACGGGATCTCCCTGGAAGACCTGTTGGAAAAACGTACCGGCAACATGATGCAGCCGCAGCTGGCTGAGAAAATCCGCAAGCGTACCGAGAAGCAGTTCCCGAACGGGATCGAATCTCACGGTACCGACGCCCTGCGCTTCACCTTGGCGGCGCTGGCCTCGACCGGCCGCGACATCAACTGGGACATGAAGCGTCTGGAAGGTTACCGTAACTTCTGTAACAAGCTGTGGAACGCCAGCCGCTTCGTGCTGATGAACACCGAAGATCAGGACTGCGGCTTCAACGGCGGCGAGATGACCCTGTCTCTGGCGGACCGCTGGATCCTGGCGGAATTTAACCAGACGGTGAAAGCCTTCCGCGAGGCGCTGGACAGCTACCGCTTCGATATTGCAGCGGGCATTCTGTATGAATTCACCTGGAACCAGTTCTGTGACTGGTATCTGGAGCTGGCGAAGCCGGTCATGAACGGCGGTTCTGAAGCAGAGCTGCGCGGCACGCGCAACACGCTGATTACCGTCCTGGAAGGCCTGCTGCGCCTGGCGCATCCGGTTATTCCATTCATCACCGAGACCATCTGGCAGCGCGTGAAGGTCATTGCGGGCATCAGCGCCGATACCATCATGCTGCAGCCGTTCCCGGAATTCGATGCGGCTAAGGTTGATGAAGCCGCGTCAGCGGATACCGAGTGGCTGAAGCAGGCGATCGTTGCGGTACGTAACATCCGTGCCGAAATGAACATCGCCCCGGGTAAACCACTGGAGCTGCTGCTGCGCGGCTGCAGCGACGCTGCCGTTCGTCGCGTCACCGAGAACAACACCTTCCTGAAAACCATGGCGCGTCTGGAAAGCATCACCGTGCTGCCTGCCGATGACAAGGGTCCGGTTTCCGTGACTAAAATTATCGACGGTGCGGAGCTGCTGATCCCGATGGCGGGCCTGGTCGACAAAGACGCAGAGCTGGCGCGTCTGGCGAAAGAAGTGGCGAAGGTCGACGTGGAAATTGGCAAAATCGAAAGTAAGCTGGCGAACGAAGGCTTTGTTGCCCGCGCGCCGGAAGCTGTCATTGCCAAAGAGCGTGAGCGTCTGGTTGCCTTCGCCGATGCGAAGACCAAACTGATCGAGCAGCAGGCCGTTATCGCAGCCCTGTAATGCTTTTACCCCTTACGCTTCAGGGCGTAAGGGGTAACCTTCCTGAAAACTCCTCGCTTGCACTCCCTTTTCTGCGGTGCTATTAACAGCAACTGTGTGTCAATTTTTGTAATGAGTAATGCTATGAGCGTGATTACCCCCGTCGCGACGACGATGCGTCGGATCACTGAGCAGGACAATCCGGCTATCGCCGCCGTTATCCGCACCGTTTCTGCAGAGTTTGGGCTGACGGCGGATAAAGGTTACACCGTTGCCGACCCGAATCTTGACGAACTGTTTAAGCTGTACAGCCAGCCGGGCCACGCCTACTGGGTCATTGAGCAGGACGGCCAGGTTGTGGGCGGCGGCGGTGTTGCACCGCTGAGCTGCAGCGAGCCGGATATCTGTGAGCTGCAGAAAATGTATTTCTTGCCGTCGGTTCGTGGACAGGGTCTGGCGAAAAAGCTGGCGCTGGTCGCCCTGGAGCACGCGCGCAATCAGGGTTTTAAACGCTGTTACCTCGAAACCACCGCCTTCCTCAAAGAGGCCATCGGCCTGTATGAACATCTGGGCTTTGAGCATATCGATGCGCCGCTGGGCTGCACGGGCCACGTTGACTGCGAAGTCAGAATGCTGAAAAGTCTGTAAGTTTCGTTCCTGCCCCCTTCTGTTAAGCGGCTGTAAACTGAATGCTCTACACTCTCAGTTCACACCACAACGGGGGAAACACGATGTCGAAGATAAAAAGCTACGCCGCACCGCAGGCGGGTGCAGAACTTGAGCTGTACGAGTACGATGCGGGCGAACTAAAAGCAGAAGACGTCGAAGTACAGGTTGATTACTGCGGGGTCTGCCACTCAGATCTCTCGATGATCGACAACGAATGGGGCTTCTCCAGCTATCCGCTGGTTGCCGGGCACGAAGTGATTGGCCGCGTCGTCGCGCTCGGCAGCGCCGCGCAGGACAAAGGGCTGAAGGTTGGCCAGCGCGTGGGCATTGGCTGGACAGCACGCAGCTGCGGCCACTGCGACGCCTGTATCAGCGGCAACCAGATCAACTGCCTTGAAGGCGCAGTGCCCACCATCCTGAACAAGGGCGGTTTCGCCGATAAGCTGCGCGCCGACTGGCAATGGGTCATCCCGCTGCCGGACAGCATTGATATTGAATCTGCTGGTCCACTGCTGTGCGGCGGGATCACCGTCTTTAAACCGCTGCTGATGCACCACGTCACCGCCACCAGCCGCGTGGGCGTGATCGGTATCGGCGGTCTGGGCCATATCGCCATCAAGCTGCTGCACGCGATGGGCTGTGAAGTGACGGCGTTTAGCTCGAACCCGGCGAAGGAGAAAGAAGTGCTGGCAATGGGCGCGGACAAAGTCGTGAACAGCCGCGATCCGGACGCGCTGAACGCGCTGGCTGGGCAGTTTGACCTGATCATCAACACCGTGAACGTCGATCTCAACTGGCAGCCGTACTTTGAAGCGCTGGCCTACGGCGGTAACTTCCACACCGTGGGTGCGGTGATGAAGCCGCTGCCGGTTCCGGCCTTTACCCTGATCGGCGGGGATCGCAGCGTGTCAGGCTCCGCGACCGGTACGCCATACGAGCTGCGCAAGCTGATGAAGTTTGCCGGCCGCACCAAAGTGACGCCGACCACCGAGCTGTATCCAATGTCGAAAATTAACGAAGCCATCCAGCACGTGCGCGACGGCAAAGCCCGTTATCGCGTGGTGTTGAAAGCGGATTTCTGATGTGAGTTTGCCGGGTGGCGGCTTCGCCTGACCCGGCCTACTTTTGCTACTGCGCCAATGTATTAAACACTTCCGCCACCGCGACCGCCCCCGGGTCCATTACCCCATCCAGATTCTCTTTATTCACATACGATGAGCGCCCTGCTCCGGCTTTCGCCATTTTCGCCGTTGCCTCCGCTCCCTGCTGCGCAGCCTGCGCTGCCGCCTGAAGATCTTTTTTCTTCAAGGCTTCCAGCGCCGGTTGCAGCGCATCGATCAGCGTACGATCGCCGAGATCTGCCCCGCCATACTGCTTCATCTGCGCCAGTCCGCTCAGCAATGCTTCAGGTAGCGGCTGTCCATCGTGAAGCTTTTGCCCCGCCGCCGTGAAGAAGATCGACATGAGTACACCGCTCGATCCGCCCATCACCGTGGCCAGTCGTTCCCCCACCAGCAACAGCAGCTTAGGCACGTCATTCAGCGGGAGAGTGTTTTCTTCCAGGCGCTGCGCAATATCCCGTGCACCTTGCGCAAACGTAGAGCCGGTATCGCCATCGCCCACTTTGGCATCCAGCGCATTCAGGCGGTTTTCAAGCTGTATGAGCGTCTTCGTCACCTGTGAAACAGACTCCTTCACCTGCGGATTGTCGGACGCGGCATATTCCACGCTATCGTGAATAGCGCTTTGCGGAACGGTACGCAGAGGGGCAAACGCCACAGGCTTCTGCCAGCCCAGCGTCTCGACCTCGGCGTGAATCGCCTTTTCAAAGTAATCGTTGAGCTTTAGCAGCGTCAGAGAAAAGCCCTTCATATCCAGCGCGCTCACCAGCGGCGCAGGGCCAATCAGGTACGCAATATTCTCTTTCAGCGCTGAATGTGCCAGCTCTTTGGTGAGCAGAGCCATCTCCAGCGCGGAAACGCCGCCGAGGTTGTTGATCAGCACCGCGAAACGCCCCTCGCCCGCCTGCGCTTTGAGCGGCGACACCAGCGTGTCGATAATCGCTTTACTGTTTTGCGTATCAACCACCGAGGCACCCGGCTCCCCGTGGATCCCCAGCCCCAGCTCGACATGGCCCTGCTTGATGCGCCCCTCTTCATCGTCGCTGCCCGGCAGGTTGCAGGTTTGCATCGCAACGCCCAAGCTCCAGAGGTTATCGCAGGCCTGCTGCGCAATATCCCGCACCTCGCTCAGCGATTTTCCTTGCTCCGCTGCATAGCCCGCAATCTTGTGCACCAGCGCCGTGCCGGCAATGCCGCGCGGCTGCTTGTTGTCGGGCAGCGCGATATCGTCCGCCACAATCACCATCTCGACCTTCAGGCCGTAGCGTTTGGCCTTTTCTGCTGCCAGGCCAAAGTTAAGCCGGTCACCGGTATAGTTTTTGACGTTCAGCAGGCAGCCGCGATCGCCCGTCACCGCCACAATAGCGTTCAGCACCGCATCCACGCTCGGGGAGGCGAACAGATCGCCACACACTGCCGCCGTCAGCATGCCTTTACCGACAAATCCGGCGTGCGCCGGTTCGTGCCCGGAGCCACCGCCGGAGATCACCGCCACGCGGCTTTTATCCCAGTCGCCGCGGGCGACAACCCTGATAGCTGGATCGATATCAAGTTTGACGAGATTCGCATGTGGCGCAGAAAGCAGTATGCCTTCAATGGCGTCATTGACCAGCTGTTTGCGATCGTTAAAGAAGAATCTGGACATTGTTTTCCACTATTTTATGAACCGTATGCAAAAGCATAGTCCGCGCTGGACAATGCGCCGCAAAGTCAGCAATTTACTCAACCATTTTGCCGTCATGTTGCCTATACTCCACCCAGGACTAAGAGAGGAAGCGCATCATGAGTACACCATTGTTAATTGCCCGGACGCTGGAAAAAGAGCTGTATCTACTGCCCGCGATGGCGAACCGCCACGGTCTGATTACCGGCGCCACCGGCACAGGGAAAACAGTCACTCTCCAGAAGCTGGCGGAGTCACTTTCAGAGATTGGCGTGCCGGTCTTTATGGCTGACGTAAAAGGCGATTTAACCGGTGTGGCTCAGGAGGGTAGCGCTTCTGAAAAACTGCTCGAACGACTGAAGAATATTGGCATTACGGACTGGACGCCGCACGGCAACCCGGTGGTGGTCTGGGACATCTTCGGTGAGAAAGGCCACCCGGTACGCGCCACCGTTTCCGATCTCGGCCCGCTGCTGCTGGCCCGCCTGCTCAACCTCAACGACGTGCAGTCCGGCGTGCTGAACATCATCTTCCGTATCGCCGACGATCAGGGGCTGCTGCTGCTCGATTTCAAAGATCTGCGCGCCATCACCCAGTACATCGGCGATAACGCCAAATCTTTCCAGAACCAGTACGGCAATATCAGCAGCGCCTCTGTCGGTGCCATTCAGCGTGGGCTACTGACGCTGGAGCAGCAGGGCGCCGAACACTTCTTCGGCGAGCCGATGCTGGACATTAAAGACTGGATGCGCACCGACAGCAGCGGCAAAGGCATCATCAACATTCTGAGTTCAGAGAAGCTCTACCAGATGCCAAAGCTTTACGCCGCCAGCCTGCTGTGGATGCTCTCCGAACTGTACGAGCAGTTACCGGAAGCGGGCGATCTGGAAAAACCCAAACTGGTCTTCTTCTTTGACGAAGCACACCTGCTGTTTAACGACGCGCCGCAGGTGCTGCTGGATAAAATTGAACAGGTTATCCGCCTGATCCGCTCCAAAGGGGTCGGCGTCTGGTTTGTGTCGCAAAACCCGTCGGATATTCCTGACAATGTGCTGGGCCAGCTTGGTAACCGCGTGCAGCACGCCCTGCGCGCCTTTACGCCGAAGGATCAGAAAGCGGTGAAAGCCGCCGCGCAAACCATGCGTGCCAATCCGGCCTTTGATACCGAAGCCGCGATTCAGGCGCTGGGCACCGGTGAAGCGCTGATCTCGTTCCTGGATGCCAAGGGCAGCCCGTCCGTGGTGGAACGCGCAATGGTGATCGCGCCCTGCTCGCGCATGGGGCCGGTTACCGACGATGAACGTAACAGCCTGATTAATCACTCCCCGGTGTACGGCAAGTATGAAGACGAGGTGGATCGAGAGTCTGCGTTCGAGATGCTGCAAAAAGGGGTACAGGCAACCACCGAATCGCAGGATGCTCCACCCGCTAAGGGCCAGTCAGTCGCAGTGGATGACGGCATTCTCGGTGGGCTAAAAGACATTTTGTTTGGCACAACCGGACCGCGCGGCGGCAAGCGCGACGGCGTGGTACAGACTATGGCGAAAAGCGCCGCGCGGCAGGTCACCAATCAGATTGTGCGCGGCATGCTGGGGAGTCTGCTAGGCGGCCGCCGTCGGTAGACGGGGAACCCACGGGCGGCCCAGCGCCGAACCCTGTACGCCGTTTTCCTGAAGATAGCGGTCGATTTCCACCATCCCCGTCCACCGGTTCTCGCACCAGAGCGGTGCCAGAAGCGTTGGACGGCGGGCGCTGGCGGAGATGCGGTGGTAGACAATCTCCGGCGGCGTGTGGCGAATCATCTCTCCCGCCGTCACCGTATAGTCGTCGAGCTCGATACTGCTTAACCGCCCGGCTTCCCAGGCTTTCGCCATTATGCTTCCCTTCACGATATGCAGCGGGTGCAGCTTAATGCCGTCTACGCCGGTTTCCACGACTTTTTCCAGCGTCTCCAGGCTGTGCTGCTGCCCTTCTCCGGGCAAGCCGACAATCAGATGCGAACAGACTTTCAGGCCACGCTCGCGGGCGAGACGCGTGGTGCGCTGGTAGCAGGCGAAATCATGCCCACGATTGATACGGTGCAGGGTTTTATCGTGCGCGGTCTGCAGGCCCAGCTCCAGCCAGATCTCATAGCCCTTCTCTCTGTACTCGCTAAGTAAATCCAGCACCGCCTCCGGTACGCAGTCCGGGCGCGTACCCACGCACAGCCCGACAATGTTCGCCTGAGCAACCGCCTGCTGATACATGGAACGCAGCACCTGCACCTCCGCCCACGTACTGGTGTAGGCCTGGAAATAGGCCAGATACTGCTTCGCGCGGTTCACCAGGCTGGCCTGATGGGCGAGCTGTTCCGCGATGGATTTATGCTGCTGGGCTTCGTCAGCAAACGACGCAACGTTACAGAAGGTGCAGCCACCGCGCCCGATGGTGCCGTCGCGGTTCGGGCAGCTAAAGCCGCCGTGCAGCGTCAGCTTATGCACCTTTTGACCGTACCGCTGCAAAAGATCCCCACCAAACATATTGACTAATTTCTGTAACTGCATAATCTGATAGACCGTCCCGAAGAAAGGGGACAAGCCTGCCATTTTTAGCCTCTGTCGGCGATGACCTGGATCAATCGCCCTGGACGGCCTTTATCCATTTGAATAAATAATCACGATTACCGAGATTTCATTCACCCGCCACGTAATTACTTTTCCTTATGTTCTGATGGTTTTTTTCATTTATAGCGCCAGGACTGAAAAACAGTGATTTTATGCGGGTTCGAAGACTGCGCCAGATTATTATTCTGCCATAAAACCGCATTTCAGCACGCTGCATCAATAATACCGCTTTCATATAGTGAGTCAGATCACACTCCCCTGCACCTTCCTGGCGCTTTCAGTGGTTGTAAAATTAGTAAAATAACCAATAAAAACAAAATGATAATTACGCTTTAGCACATTTTTGTATAAATAAGATTGCCATTTGACCTGTGTACCAATTCCCGATAAGTTGGAAATCCGCTGGAAGCTTTCTGGATGAGCGGCCTGCTCATCATATTTATGCAGTAATTGAGATTCCCTCTGAAGCAAGTCCTCAAACTTGTTTACCTGCGCGAAAGGATGAAAAAGAGGGCGAATGCGAGGTCCGCGTATGAAACGCTAACCCCGTCGCCATGCTCTTTCTGCGCCTGTGCGCCACGGTAAAGTTCAGTGGGAAGCCCGACGAGCCTGGGGAGGTTCACTGATATGTTGTACGATAAATCCCTTGAGAAGGATAACTGTGGTTTCGGCCTGATCGCCCACATAGAAGGCGAACCTAGCCACAAGGTAGTGCGTACCGCTATTCACGCACTGGCCCGTATGCAGCACCGTGGCGCCATCCTGGCCGATGGTAAAACCGGCGACGGTTGCGGCCTGCTGCTGCAAAAACCGGATCGTTTCTTCCGCATCGTGGCGGAAGAGCGCGGCTGGCGTTTAGCCAAAAACTACGCTGTCGGCATGCTGTTCCTGAATCAGGATCCTGAAAAAGCTGCCGCCTCACGCCGCATCGTTGAAGAAGAACTTCAGCGCGAAACCCTGTCGATTGTCGGCTGGCGCGATGTGCCAACCAACGAAGGGGTACTCGGTGAAATCGCCCTCTCCTCGCTGCCTCGTATTGAGCAGATTTTCGTTAACGCGCCTGCGGGCTGGCGTCCGCGCGATATGGAACGCCGTCTGTTTATCGCCCGTCGCCGCATTGAAAAACGTCTCCAGGACGATAAAGAGTTCTACGTCTGTAGCCTCTCTAACCTGGTGAACATCTATAAAGGTCTGTGTATGCCGGCTGACCTGCCGCGCTTCTACCTGGACCTGGCGGACCTGCGTCTGGAATCGGCCATTTGCCTGTTCCACCAGCGCTTCTCCACCAACACCGTACCACGCTGGCCGCTGGCTCAGCCGTTCCGCTACCTGGCGCACAACGGCGAGATCAACACCATCACCGGCAACCGCCAGTGGGCGCGTGCTCGTACCTATAAGTTCCAGACCCCTCTGATCCCTGACCTGCACGATGCCGCGCCGTTCGTGAACGAAACCGGCTCTGACTCCAGCTCCATGGATAACATGCTGGAACTGCTGCTGGCGGGCGGGATGGATATCGTGCGCGCCATGCGTCTGCTCGTGCCGCCGGCCTGGCAGAACAACCCGGATATGGATCCGGAGCTGCGCGCGTTCTTCGACTTTAACTCCATGCACATGGAGCCGTGGGACGGTCCGGCAGGTATCGTGATGTCCGACGGTCGCTTCGCTGCGTGTAACCTGGACCGTAACGGCCTGCGTCCGGCGCGCTACGTCATCACCAAAGACAAGCTCATCACCTGCGCCTCTGAAGTGGGGATCTGGGATTACCAGCCTGACGAAGTGGTCGAGAAAGGCCGCGTCGGTCCGGGCGAGCTGATGGTGATCGACACCCGCGGTGGGCGCATCCTGCACTCCGCCGAAACCGACAACGATCTGAAGAGCCGCCACCCGTACAAAGAGTGGATGGAGAAGAACGTGCGTCGCCTCGTGCCGTTCGAAGATTTATCGGATGAAGAAGTGGGCAGCCGCGAGCTGGACGATGACACTCTCGCCAGCTACCAGAAGCAGTTTAACTACAGCGCGGAAGAGCTGGACTCGGTTATCCGCGTGCTCGGCGAAAACGGCCAGGAAGCGGTCGGCTCGATGGGTGACGATACCCCGTTTGCCGTGCTCTCCAGCCAGCCGCGCATCATCTATGATTACTTCCGTCAGCAGTTCGCGCAGGTCACCAACCCGCCAATCGATCCGCTGCGCGAAGCACACGTGATGTCGCTGGCCACCAGCATCGGTCGCGAGATGAACGTCTTCTGCGAGGCCGAAGGCCAGGCGCACCGTCTGACCTTTAAATCGCCGATCCTGCTGTACTCCGATTTCAAGCAGCTCACCACCATGACCGAGGAGCACTACCGCGCCGACACGCTCGACATTACCTTCGACGTGAATGAAGCGAGCCTCGAAGAGACGGTGAATGCGCTGTGTGACAAAGCCGAACAGATGGTGCGCAACGGTACCGTGCTGCTGGTATTGTCCGACCGCAACATCGCGAAAAACCGTCTACCGGTGCCTGCCCCGATGGCGGTGGGCGCTATCCAGACGCGTCTGGTCGACAAGAGCCTGCGCTGCGACGCCAACATCATTGTAGAAACCGCAAGCGCCCGCGATCCACACCACTTTGCCGTGCTGTTAGGCTTTGGCGCGACGGCGATCTACCCGTATCTGGCCTACGAAACGCTGGCCCGTCTGGTGGATACCCGCGCGATCGATAAAGATTACCGCGCGGTGATGCTGAACTACCGTAACGGCATCAACAAGGGTCTATACAAGATCATGTCCAAAATGGGCATCTCGACCATTGCCTCCTACCGCTGCTCGAAGCTGTTTGAAGCGGTCGGCCTGCATGACGAGGTCGCCAACCTCTGCTTCCAGGGCGTGGTCAGCCGCATCGGCGGCGCCGGTTTTGCTGACTTCCAGCAGGATCTGGTGAACCTGTCCAAGCGCGCCTGGCTGGCACGTAAGCCGCTGGATCAGGGCGGCCTGCTGAAATACGTTCACGGCGGCGAGTATCACGCCTATAACCCGGACGTGGTGCGCACGCTGCAGCAGGCGGTTCAGAGCGGCGAATACCGTGATTATCAGCAGTATGCTGAGCTGGTGAACAACCGTCCGGCGGCAACGCTTCGCGACCTCATTGCCCTGAATCCGGGTGATGAAGCGGTCAGCATTGACGACGTTGAACCGGCATCCGAACTGTTCAAACGCTTCGATACCGCGGCGATGTCCATCGGCGCCTTGAGCCCGGAAGCCCACGAAGCGCTGGCGGAAGCCATGAACAGCATCGGCGGTAACTCCAACTCCGGCGAAGGCGGTGAAGATCCGGCCCGTTACGGCACCAACAAAGTGTCGCGTATCAAGCAGGTGGCATCCGGCCGCTTTGGCGTGACGCCAGCGTACCTGGTCAACGCCGACGTGATCCAGATTAAGGTCGCTCAGGGTGCAAAACCGGGCGAAGGCGGTCAGTTGCCGGGTGATAAAGTCACCCCGTACATCGCCAAACTGCGCTACTCGGTGCCGGGCGTGACGCTGATTTCCCCGCCGCCGCACCACGATATCTACTCTATCGAGGATCTGGCGCAGCTCATTTTCGACCTGAAGCAGGTCAACCCGAAAGCGATGATCTCCGTGAAGCTGGTTTCCGAGCCGGGCGTCGGCACCATCGCCACCGGCGTGGCGAAAGCCTATGCGGATCTGATCACCATTGCCGGCTACGACGGCGGTACCGGCGCAAGCCCGCTCTCCTCAGTGAAATACGCGGGCTGCCCGTGGGAGCTTGGCCTGGTGGAAACCCAGCAGGCGCTGGTGGCTAACGGTCTGCGTCACAAGATCCGTTTGCAGGTGGACGGCGGTCTGAAAACCGGCCTCGACATCATCAAAGCGGCGATTCTGGGTGCGGAAAGCTTCGGCTTCGGTACCGGCCCGATGGTTGCGCTCGGCTGTAAATACCTGCGCATTTGCCACCTGAACAACTGCGCAACCGGCGTTGCAACCCAGGACGAGAAGCTGCGTAAGAATCACTATCATGGCCTGCCGTTCAAGGTGACTAACTACTTTGACTTCATCGCCCGTGAAACCCGCGAGCTGATGGCGCAGCTGGGCGTGAAGCGTCTGGTGGATCTGATTGGCCGTACCGACCTGCTGAAAGAGCTGAAAGGCTTCACCGCCAAGCAGCAGAAGCTGGAGCTGTCTAAGCTGCTGGAAACGGCTGAGCCGCATCCTGGCAAAGCGGTTTACTGCACCGAGAACAACCCGCCGTTCGACAACGGCGTGCTGAACGCGCAGCTACTGCAACAGGCGAAGCCGTACGTGGACGAGAAGCAGAGCAAAACGTTCTGGTTTGATATCCGCAACACCGACCGTTCTGTCGGCGCGTCCCTCTCCGGCTACATCGCGCAAACGCACGGTGACCAGGGGCTGGCATCGGATCCGATTACCGCGCACTTCAGCGGTACCGCGGGCCAGAGCTTCGGCGTGTGGAACGCCGGCGGCGTTGAGTTATACCTGACCGGCGATGCCAACGACTACGTCGGCAAAGGCATGGCGGGCGGTCTGCTGGCGGTGCGTCCTCCGGTCGGTTCAGCCTTCCGCAGCCATGAAGCCAGCATCATCGGCAACACCTGTCTGTACGGTGCGACCGGCGGTCGTCTGTTTGCCGCGGGCCGTGCGGGCGAGCGTTTTGCGGTGCGTAACTCCGGTGCCATCACCGTGGTGGAAGGCATCGGCGATAACGGCTGCGAATACATGACGGGCGGAATTGTGTGCGTCTTGGGTAAAACCGGCGTGAACTTTGGCGCCGGTATGACGGGCGGTTTTGCCTACGTGCTGGATGAAGACGGTGAGTTCCGCAAGCGCGTGAACCCGGAACTGGTGGAAGTGCTGGACGTTGATTCGCTGGCCATTCATGAAGAACACCTGCGCGGTTTGATTACCGAACACGTGCAGCATACCGGTTCTTCGCGCGGCGAAGAGATCCTGGCGAACTGGCCAGCGTTCTCTGCGAAATTCGCGCTCGTTAAGCCGAAGTCCAGCGATGTTAAAGCCCTGTTGGGTCACCGTAGTCGTAGCGCAGCAGAGCTGCGCGTGCAGGCGCAGTAAGGAATTCAGATGAGCCAGAACGTATACCAGTTTATCGACCTGCAGCGTGTTGATCCGCCAAAGAAACCGCTGAAGATACGTAAAATTGAATTTGTTGAAATCTATGAGCCGTTTTCAGAAGGCCAGGCCAAAGCACAGGCAGACCGCTGCCTGTCCTGCGGTAACCCTTACTGCGAATGGAAATGTCCGGTCCATAACTACATTCCGAACTGGCTGAAGCTGGCCAACGAAGGGCGTATTTTTGAAGCCGCCGAGCTGTCTCACCAGACCAATACCCTGCCGGAAGTGTGCGGCCGCGTGTGTCCTCAGGATCGCCTGTGCGAAGGCTCCTGTACGCTGAACGACGAGTTTGGCGCGGTGACCATCGGCAACATCGAACGCTATATCAACGATAAAGCGTTCGAGATGGGCTGGCGTCCGGATATGACCGGCGTGAAGCAAACCGACAAGCGCGTGGCGATCGTCGGCGCGGGTCCGGCAGGCCTCGCCTGTGCGGACGTGCTGACACGCAACGGCGTGAAGGCGGTGGTTTTTGACCGTCACCCGGAAATCGGCGGTCTGCTGACCTTCGGTATCCCGGCCTTCAAGCTGGAAAAAGAGGTAATGACCCGCCGCCGTGAAATCTTCACCGGCATGGGCATTGAGTTCAAACTCAACACCGAAGTGGGCCGCGACGTGCAGCTCGACGATCTGCTGAAGGATTACGACGCCGTGTTCCTGGGCGTGGGTACCTATCAGTCCATGCGCGGTGGTCTGGAGAACGAAGATGCGCCAGGCGTGTACGACGCGCTGCCGTTCCTGATTGCTAACACCAAACAGCTGATGGGCTACGGCGAAACTGCCGACGAGCCGTTTGTCAGCATGGAAGGTAAACGCGTTGTCGTGCTGGGCGGCGGTGATACCGCGATGGACTGCGTGCGTACGTCCATTCGTCAGAACGCGGCGCACGTCATCTGTGCTTACCGTCGTGACGAAGAGAACATGCCGGGCTCTAAGCGCGAAGTGAAAAACGCGCGTGAAGAGGGCGTAGAGTTCCAGTTCAACATCCAGCCTCTGGGCATTGAAGTGAACGCCAACGGTAAGGTGAGCGGCGTGAAGATGGCGCGCACGGAGATGGGTGCGCCGGATGCGAAAGGCCGTCGTCGCGCGGAGATCGTGGCTGGCTCTGAGCACGTGATCCCGGCCGACGCCGTGGTGATGGCGTTTGGTTTCCGCCCTCACAGCATGGAGTGGCTGGCGAAGCACAGCGTAGAGCTGGACTCACAGGGCCGCGTGATTGCGCCGGAAGGCAGCGACAACGCCTTCCAGACCAGCAACCCGAAAATCTTCGCCGGTGGCGATATCGTTCGCGGTTCAGACCTGGTGGTTACCGCGATTGCCGAAGGACGTAAAGCGGCTGACGGGATCATGAACTTCCTGGAAGTGTAAGCCCCTCTGACTCCCCGGCAGAAGCATAAAGCGGAACGCCGGGGAGCCTGTTTTCAGTAACCTCCCCTTCAGTTAACGACACCCTTTTCCCTACAAATGCAGTGTAAACCCCGGACGTAAACGTTTGCATTGATGAAAAAAATGGATATTATGCGGCGGATTTTTTGGCCAAAATTCAAGGAGGCGTTGTGTCGCAAGATAACAATTATAGCCAGGGCCCCGTCCCTCTGGCGGCGCGGAAAGGCGTGGTTCCACTCACTTTTGTGATGTTAGGGTTAACGTTTTTTTCCGCCAGTATGTGGACCGGAGGCACGCTCGGTACCGGTCTTTCCTATAATGATTTCTTCCTCGCAGTTCTCTTCGGCAATCTCCTCCTCGGTATTTACACTGCTTTTCTTGGCTACATTGGCGCAAAAACCGGCCTCTCAACCCATCTTCTTGCGCGTTACTCGTTCGGTATAAAAGGTTCCTGGCTTCCCTCCATGCTTTTAGGCGGTACGCAGGTAGGATGGTTTGGCGTCGGCGTAGCGATGTTTGCCATCCCGGTGAGTAAAGCCACGGGCATCGACGTGAACATCCTGATTGCGGTTTCCGGCCTGCTGATGACGTTGACCATTTTTTTTGGCATCTCGGCACTGACGATTTTATCCATCATCGCCGTACCCGCTATCGTCATCCTGGGTAGCTATTCCGTCTGGCTGGCGGTGGACGGCGTGGGAGGGTTGGACCACCTCAAATCCATTGTGCCGCAGACGCCGCTCAACTTTTCCAGCGCGCTGGCGCTGGTTGTAGGTTCGTTTATCAGCGCAGGCACGCTGACCGCCGACTTCGTCCGCTTTGGCCGCAATGCTAAAGGTGCCGTTCTGGTGGCGATGGTGGCATTTTTCCTTGGCAACTCGCTGATGTTTATCTTCGGTGCGGCAGGCGCTGCTGCCGTAGGACAGGCCGATATTTCTGACGTGATGATCGCCCAGGGACTGCTGCTGCCGGCGATTGTCGTTCTCGGCCTGAATATCTGGACCACCAATGACAACGCGCTGTACGCCTCTGGTCTGGGTTTCGCCAATATTACTGGCCTTTCCAGCCGTACGCTGTCGGTGGCGAATGGCATTATCGGTACGCTGTGCGCGCTGTGGTTATACAACAACTTCGTTGGCTGGCTGACCTTTCTGTCGGCAGCGATTCCGCCGATTGGCGGGGTGATTATCGCCGACTACCTGATTAATCGCCGCCTCTATGCCAGCTTCGACCACGCAAAATTTGTGTCCGTTAACTGGATTGCCATTTTCTCGGTCGCCCTGGGAGTTGCTGCCGGGCACTACATTCCGGGAATTGTCCCCGTTAACGCAGTATTGGGTGGCGTCTTCAGCTATTTGGTGTTAAACCCATTCGCCAGACGTACCCTTGTCAATCCTTCGGAGGCTTCCCATGCAGAATAATTCCCTCACTATCCGTCAGGCCCGTTTGCAGGGGCAGGAGGGTTTATGGCAGATCACGATTGAGGACGGACGCTTCAGCCGTATCGATCCTCAGGAAACCGCCTCTGCGCCAGTCGGTCAGGTGCTGGACGCCGAATGCGGGCTGGTTATCCCTCCTTTCATCGAACCGCATATCCATCTGGATACAACGCAAACGGCGGGTGAACCGAACTGGAACCAGTCAGGCACCCTTTTCGAGGGAATCGAGCGCTGGGCCGAACGTAAGGCGATGCTCACCCACGAAGACGTTAAAGCTCGCGCGATGCAAACCCTGAAGTGGCAGATCGCCAACGGCATTCAGTACGTACGTACACACGTTGACGTCTCGGACCCTACCCTTACTGCACTGAAAGCCATGCTGGAGGTGAAGCAGGAAGTCGCCCCGTGGGTCGATATACAAATTGTGGCATTCCCGCAGGAAGGCATTCTTTCTTATCCGAACGGTGAAGCATTGCTTGAGGAAGCCGTGCGTTTAGGGGCGGATGTCATCGGTGCAATCCCGCACTTTGAATTTACGCGTGAATATGGCGTGGAGTCGCTGCATAAAACGTTTTCCCTGGCCAGAAAGTACGACCGGCTGATCGATGTCCACTGTGACGAAATTGATGATGAGCAATCGCGCTTCGTTGAAACCGTTGCAGCCCTGGCACATCGTGACGGAATGGGTTCGCGCGTGACCGCCAGCCATACCACGGCGATGCACTCCTATAATGGCGCGTATACGTCCCGGCTGTTCCGCCTGTTAAAAATGTCAGGCATTAACTTCGTGGCAAACCCGCTGGTTAACACGCATTTGCAGGGCCGTTTCGATACCTATCCCAAACGCCGCGGCATTACACGCGTCAAAGAAATGCTGGAAGCGGAGATCAACGTCTGCTTCGGTCATGACGACGTTTTCGATCCGTGGTATCCGCTGGGAACCGCGAATATGCTTCAGGTTCTGCATATGGGACTGCACGTTTGCCAACTGATGGGTTACGGGCAAATAAACGATGGGCTTAACCTGATCACTACCCACAGCGCGAAAACGCTTAATTTGCAGGACTATGGCGTGCGCGTTGGGAATTCAGCAAACCTGGTGATCCTCCCGGCAGAGAATGGGTTTGATGCCGTTCGTCGCCAGACGCCGGCACGATACTCTGTTCGCCACGGCAAGGTGATTGCCGAGACGGTGCCCAGCCAGACAACCTTGCATCTGACGCAGCCGGAAGCGGTGACGTTTAAGCGCTAATTCAGGGTTGGTAACCGTGTGGCAAACGTCATCGCGTACATAAAGATATCCTCACGGCGGAGCTAACGCCCTGCCGCTTTTTCCAGCGGATTAACTTTTGCTTTTGGCTAAAGCGCTTTTATCGCCGCCAAACGGGACGGCTCCGCTGAAAGGTTTACCGTCGATGGCGTCGTGGGTTCGAATCGCCTCCGGCCGCAGCCAGCGCTGAACGCGGGACGGCATATCCAGTCCAATCAGCAGGATCACCACAAAGGTCAGGCCGAAGGAGAGCGATCCCAGGGCTGTGCCCAGCGCCATATTCTGCGACAGCAGCGCACCAATCACCGGGGCGATCGCCCCGCCCAGCGCCCCGACGTTATAGGTAAAGCCCAGACCCGCCGCACGCTGGTCGGTGTCGAAATAACCGCCGATGAGTTTCGGTAAGATCCCCGAGATCCCCTGCCCCAGCATCTGCTGGAAAAAGAGCAGCAGGCCCAGCACCCAGACATTTGCGCCACCGATCGCAAAGACGGGAACGATCAGCAGCTGTGAGGCCAGCAGGCTACAGACGTAGGCCTTCCGGGTGCCCAACCAGTCGCCGAGAAAACCACCCACGCAGCAGCCTACAGCCGCGCCGAAGCCGCTAAAAAACAGCACCTTCGCCACCGTTGACGGATCATAGGCCAGGTCGGTTTTCAGATACGTGGGTAATAGCGCCTGAATCGGCCAGGAGTAGAGGAACGCGAAGAGCACGACAACCATCAGCGTGACGCCCGTAGGCCAGCGTTTACCGCTGCTTTGCACCATAAAGCTGATAAACACAATGGCGCACAGCAGGCCGAGAATAACCACCAGCCCGGCGTTGTTGAGTTCGCCGGCAAAGCAGAACCACAGCGCCGTGCCGGCAAACAGCGTCATCGCCATATTGATCAGGCGGTATTTGCCGCGATAAAGAATATCAACCATTGTACGTACCGGCGCCTGACCTTCGTGCTTCGCTTTCCAGTCTTCAGCCTCCGGAATATTTTTCCGCAGCCACAGGGCAAAGACGATGGGCAGGATGCCGATAAAGAACAGCGCTCGCCAGCCCCAGACGGGCACGACAAGGCTGTAGACCTGGGCCGCAACCACGGCACCGATGGAGAAGCCAGAAATCAGAAAACCACTCGCCTTATTGCGCAGGTGTTTCGGCCAGCTTTCGATTACGTAGGTTGCGCTGGAGCCGTATTCCCCTGCCATCCCCATACCAATCACCATGCGGGCGATAAACAGGGTGACGTAACCCGGCGCAAAACCGCAGGCCAGCGTACCGCAGGAGAAGAGTACGATGCTGGTTATCATTGCCAGCTTGCGGCCATAGCGGTCGCCCATGGCGCCCAGCAGCAGGCCGCCGAACCAGCGCGAAATAAAGGCCGCCGAAATGAGGCTCGCCGCTTCCACGGTCGTCAGGCCAAATTCACTTTTAATTTCTGTCAGGACTAAGGCAATCAGGACAAAATCGAAGCCATCAAGCAGATATCCCAGCCAGGCGGCAGAGAAGGCGCGCCACTGAGGGCGGCTTAGATGGCGGTACCACGGGATGCTTTGGGTAGACTTACTCATTTCACTCTCCCGACGATTTCTCTGTCGTTTTACCGAATGGCGCGTCGCTTATCCGGCAGTACGTTAGCGTTTTTCCGCCATTAACTGCTCCGCCAGCGCCTTCAGCGCCGGCACGAATTTCTCGTCTACAGGGGCAAACGGTTTACGGCACAGCGGCACGGACACCACGTCCATGTAGTGCAGAACCGTTTTCAGACCACGGAAGACCCCGGTTTTGATCAGCAGGTCGATGACCTTGTTGCATTCGCTTTGCAGGCGCTGTGCGGTGGCGTTATCCCCCTCACGAACCGCGTTGGCGATAGCCCGGTAGCGCCAGCCCATAATGTTGTAGGTGCTGCCGATCCCCCCGTCCGCGCCGGCCAGCAGGCCGGAGGCAAAGATTTCGTCATAGCCGTTGTAGAGCACCAGATCCGGATGCTCACGGCGGATCTGCTCCATCTGGAAGAGATCGCCGGAGGTTTGTTTTAACGCGCCGACGCCGGGCAGCGTCACCAGACTGTTGATCTGATCCAGGCTTAGCTTCACGCCGCTTAACGCCGGGATGTTGTAGACCACCATCGGCAGACCATCCGCCGAATCAATAATTGCACGGTAGTGATCACAATGTTCTTCAAAGCTAAAGGGGTAATAAAACGGCGTGACGGCGGACACGGCGTCAAAGCCCAGGCGGACAGCGGCGGTGGCCAGCTGCTGGCTTTCCGCAGTGCTCACGCAGCCAACGTGGGCAATAAGCGTGATTTTTCCTTTCGCCTCCTCCGCCACGATCTCCATCACCTGCTCGCGTTCAGAAAGGCTTTGGACAAAGGCTTCCCCCGTTGAACCGCCGACATAAAGCCCGTCGATGCCCTGCGCAATATTGAATTGCACCAGACGGCGCAGGCTCTCCTTATCCAGCGCCTGCTGTTGGGTAAACGGAGTCAGAAGTGCGGCCATTACGCCGCGGAGTTGCGTTGCCATAGATACCTCAATCATTCGTGTGTTTGTTATAACGATATACCTTTATACCTGTTATACCAGATCAATTAAGCAGCAGTGGGATACAGAACGCTTATATTGCGATCTGCTTCACTAAAGGATCGTTACTTTTTAGCTTTTGAATGCTGGCCGAAGGCGTGCCAGGTAGCGGAAACGCTGTTGAGGTGAGTTTGCAACGCCCGATCGGCTTCATCGGGATCGCGGCGGCGGATCGCGTCAACGATCGCGATATGCTGGCGATAGCTGGCTGCGTTATGTTGATAAAGCTCTGCATCCGGCACTTTAGGACGCGCCGCGATTAGCCAGTCGAGCAGCGCAACGTGGATCGCGTTGAAGATTGGGTTGCCGGGGATCTCCGCCAGCACGCGGTGAAAATCGACGTCGGATCGAATGAACAGCGCGTTGTCATCCAGGGACTGGCTGTTGATCTCCAGCGCTTTCGTCAGCCGCGCAATCTGATCGTCCGTGGCGTACTCTGCGGCATAACGCACGAGGCTGGATTCAAAGAACAGACGGAGCTGCTCAAAATGGGCAATACCACCGGGCTGGGTCAGAAAATCTTTCGCCATCCCCGACAGCTCGCTGATGATGGTATCGGCAGACGGCAGGGTGACGCGGGCGCGTTCACCGTTGTTAATCTGTACCAGACCTTTACGCTTCAGCGCCGCCAGCGCTTCGCGCACCGAGGGGCGGCCCACGTTGAAGAACGCCATCAGCTCGCGCTCGGAGGGCAGTTGCTCTCCCTGGGCAAATTCCTTCCGGCGGATCATCTGCTCTAGCTCTTCTTCCACCATATCCGACAGCTTTTTGCGCGTCAGCGGTCGGCGACGCAGGCTGCGGCCAAGGGTTTCATCTGAGTTTTCAGCGTTACGATCGGTCGGTTTCATTGCAGTCCGGTGCCATTGAAGGAAAACGCTGCATCATAACACAGGAAATTAGAGGGGGCGAAAAGGGGCAGAAAGCAAAACAGGCCCGTCGGGCCTGTTTGTTTATTTCACAACGCGCAGTGCGGGACGACCACCGCGCGGTGGCGGTTCATCATCGGGACCCTCGTCGTCGTCCTGACGATCGGGCTTGTCGCCATCAATCACAGACATTACCGGGTCGCTTTCGCGTTCATCGGATGCCTCATCGTCATTCAGGCTGGCAACCTCTTCATCATACGCCGCTTCCGGCTCGAACATGGTGCCTGCACCGTTTTCACGGGCGTAGATAGCCAGAACCGCAGCCAGCGGAACGGAAACCTGACGCGGCACGCCGCCGAAACGCGCATTAAAGCGCACTTCGTCGTTTGCCAGCTCCAGGTTACCCACTGCACGTGGCGCAATATTCAGTACAATCTGTCCGTCGCGTGCGTATTCCATTGGAACCTGCACGCCCGGCAACGTCACATCCACAACCAGGTGCGGCGTGAGCTGGTTATCCAGCAGCCATTCATAGAAGGCGCGCAGCAGATACGGACGGCGTGGGGTAAGTTGTGACATTTCCACAGTCATTAGCCTCGGCCGAGACGCATTTCACGTTCCGGTTCAGTTAAAGATGCCAGGAAAGAGTCGCGCTCAAATACGCGAGTCATATAGCCTTTCAGCTCTTTTGCGCCAGGGCCGCTGAACTCAACGCCCAGAATTGGCAGACGCCACAGCAGCGGGGCCAGATAGCAATCCACCAGGCTGAACTCGTCGCTCAGGAAGAACGGTTTCTGACCAAACACAGGGGCAATTGCCAGCAGCTCTTCACGCAGTTGCTTACGCGCAGCGTCGGCTTCAGAAGCGGAGCCGCTGGTAATGACGTTCATCAGCGAGTACCAGTCTTTTTCGATACGCTGCATGTACAGGCGGCTTTCACCACGTGCAACAGGGTAAACAGGCATCAGCGGCGGATGCGGGAAACGCTCATCCAGATATTCCATAATGATACGGGATTCCCACAGGGTCAGCTCGCGATCTACCAGCGTCGGTACGCTTTGGCTCGGGTTGAGATCGATCAGATCCTGAGGCGGGTTATCCTTTTCCACATGCTCGATCTCAAAACTGACACCCTTCTCGGCCAGCACGATACGAACCTGATGGCTATAAATGTCAGTAGGACCAGAAAACAGCGTCATTACCGAACGTTTGTTGGCAGCGACAGCCATGAAAACCTCCAGGTATATTCAGAATTTTTACTGCTACCAGCCCAACGGGGCCAGCCAGATGAAGTATCGCCCATCCCAGAGAAGACACATTGTTCAAGAATCGAACAAAAATCGAGTATTCACCGATATTTGGGCAGAAAATTGGATGATAGTTTACCAGATTTTGATGGCTTTGTGGTGAGGGGATGCCGGAAATGTGGAAAAAGAGAAGATATATGAAATGTTACTGTGGATAACCTGCGCATTATCCATAAAAAAACCCGCCGAAGCGGGTTTTTCGCCAATCGTTCTGCGTAAGCAGAATGGATTAACGTTTGGAGAACTGTGGACGACGACGTGCTTTACGCAGACCCACTTTCTTACGTTCAACCTGACGAGCGTCACGAGTAACGAAGCCAGCTTTACGCAGTTCAGAACGCAGGGATTCGTCGTACTCCATCAGAGCGCGGGTGATACCGTGACGGATCGCACCTGCCTGACCGGAGATACCACCACCTTTAACGGTGATGTACAGATCCAGTTTTTCTACCATATCAACCAGTTCCAGCGGCTGGCGAACTACCATGCGGGCAGTTTCGCGACCGAAGTACTGTTCCAGAGAACGCTGGTTGATTACGATTTTACCACTGCCCGGTTTGATGAAAACGCGAGCTGCGGAACTTTTGCGGCGACCAGTGCCGTAGTATTGATTTTCAGCCATTGCCTATAATCCCGATTAGATGTCAAGAACTTGCGGTTGCTGTGCCGCGTGGTTGTGCTCGTTGCCTGCGTAAACTTTCAGTTTACGGAACATAGCACGACCCAGCGGGCCTTTTGGCAGCATGCCTTTAACCGCGATTTCAATCACACGCTCAGGACGGCGGGCAATCATCTCTTCAAAGGTCGCTTCTTTGATACCACCGATGTGGCCGGTGTGGTGGTAGTACACTTTGTCAGTACGCTTGTTGCCGGTAACAGCAACTTTGTCAGCGTTCAGAACGATGATGTAATCACCGGTATCAACGTGCGGAGTGTATTCCGCTTTATGCTTACCGCGCAGGCGACGAGCCAGTTCAGTAGCCAGACGGCCCAGAGTTTTACCGGTCGCGTCAACAACATACCAGTCGCGCTGTACGGTTTCTGGTTTAGCTGTAAAAGTTTTCATTAAAAGCTTACCCAAATAATAAGTTACACGTTGGTGAACACCCAAACGTTTAGTCAGTTGAGGTTCACACGACAAAGTCCGGCAAACCTACCCCTTCGAATAGCACATGCCGACACATAGAAAGTTTCGGGAAAAAAACCTTCTCGTAACGTGGGGTCGCAAGATTATAGAGAAGTTGAGGTCAAAGATCGACCCTTAAATGTGATTTGGAATGGGTTTTTCGGGGGGCGCGTTTGTGCGGTCTGGCACCCTCACCCCCAGCCCCTCTCCCCGTGGGAGAGAGGAGCATTGATTAGGGCATATGCTCACGCTTAAGATACTCTTCGCTCTGCATCTCTTGCAGGCGCGAGAGGCAGCGCTGGAACTCAAACTTCAGCCGCTCGCCCTGGTAGATCTCATATAAAGGCACCTCGGCGCTGACGACAAGCTTGACGTGGCGCTCGTAAAACTCGTCCACCAGCGCAATGAAGCGCCGCGCTTCGCTCTCCATCAGCCGCGTCATCACCGGCACATCCAGCATCATCACGGTGTGGAACAGGCGCGAAAGCGCAATATAGTCATGCTGGCTGCGGGCATCCACGCAGAGCGTCGCAAAAGAGACCGCCAGCGTCTGGTTTTCTACGCCAAGGGTGGGTAACGGGCGATGGTTAATCTCCAGCGTCGGTGCGTTTTCGCGTTTTGCGCCCGCCAGCGCCAGCCAGAGTTTATCCATCTCGCGAGCGGTATCGGCGTTTAACGGCGAAAGCCACAGGTGCGCCTGCGTTAACGTGCGCAGACGATAATCGACACCGGCATCGACATTCATGATGTCGCAATGCTGTTTGATAGCATCAATAGCCGGCAGGAAACGCGCCCGCTGCAGGCCGTTGCGATAGAGTTCATCCGGCGGGATATTCGACGTGGCAACGAGCGTGATCCCGCGGGCAAACAGCGCTTTCATCAGCCCGCCTAACAGCATGGCGTCGGTAATGTCAGAAACAAAAAACTCATCGAAGCAGAGCACGTCCGTTTCCGCCTTGAACCTGTCAGCCACAATCTCCAGCGGATCGCTTTTGCCCTGCAGCGCTGTAAGCTCTTCATGCACCCGCAGCATAAAGCGATGGAAGTGGAGGCGCTGTTTACGCTCCCCCGGCAGGCTGAGATAAAACAGATCCATCAGCCAGGTTTTTCCGCGACCGACGCCGCCCCACATATATAAACCGCGCACCGGAGCCTGAGCCTGCGGCGCTTTTTTGCCGAGCAGTCGGCCAAACGCCGCTTTGAGCCCACCACTCTGTTCTACTTCAGCAGGTTTTGCCGTGAGCGCCTGATAAATCATCTCCAGACGGTTTACCGCCTCACGTTGAACGTCATCAGGCTGATGAGTACCCTCATTCAGGGCCAGTTGATATCGCGATGCAGGGGACAGGATTTGCATAATCTTATTGTTATTCCTTCAATTAATGCTCATCAGCAGGCGTGACTGATGAAAAAAAGGCCGTTCTACACTACGCGATGATACGTCAGGATTCCACTTCTGCGGAAATAGCGGTTATAGTGGCATTATCAGGCACAGGCAGGAGCCGAGCCAACACCCTACGGAACAACAAGACAACGGGAGAAGTTCATGACCTGGGAATATGCGCTAATCGGTTTAGTCGTCGGCATCGTGATCGGTGCTGTGGCCATGCGTTTCGGCAACCGCAAATTGCGTCAGCAGCAGTCACTGCAGTACGAACTGGAAAAGAATAAAGCAGAGCTGGAAGAGTATCGCGAAGAGCTGGTCAGCCACTTTGCCCGTAGCGCTGAGCTGCTGGACAACATGGCGACCGACTACCGTCAGCTGTATCAGCATATGGCGAAAAGCTCCAGCAGCCTGCTGCCGGAAATGACCGCGGAGACTAACCCGTTCCGCAACCGTCTGGCCGACTCAGAAGCGGGTAACGATCAGGCTCCGGTTCAGATGCCACGCGACTACTCTGACGGCGCGTCCGGCCTGCTGCGCGGTGGCGCAAAACGCGATTAATCGCACAACATAAATATATTTTACGGGCGCATCTCTTGCGCCCGTCCTTTCTTCCCGTCCCCAGCTATTATTTAGTCAAACACCTCATTGTTCAGCGGTATAAAATTCAATAACATCATCATGATTTTGGGCCGTTCTTCTTTCATTCCAGGATACGAGAGTCAGCATCAATGAAGAAAAAAAACCAGCTGTTGAGCGCTATAGCGTTAAGTGTCGGGTTATCTCTCTCGGCGTCCTTCCCTGCCGGTGCGGCGCTGCCTTCGCAGGTGCCGGGACAGGCAGCCACTCCCAGCCTCGCGCCAATGCTGGAAAAAGTGTTGCCCGCGGTCGTGAGCGTTCAGGTAGAAGGCACGGCGGTTCAAAGCCAGCGCGTACCGGAAGAACTGAAAAAATATTTTGGCGATGAGTCCCCCAACCAGCAGGCTCAGCCTTTTGAAGGCCTGGGCTCTGGCGTCATCATTGATGCGGCTAAAGGCTATATCCTGACCAACAATCATGTCATCAGCCAGGCCGATAAAATCAGCGTCCAGCTGAACGATGGTCGTGAATTTGATGCCAAACTGATTGGCGGCGATGATCAGAGCGACATCGCGCTATTGCAGGTGCAGAACCCGAGCAACCTGACCCAGATTGCCATTGCGGATTCCGACAAGCTGCGCGTCGGTGATTTTGCCGTCGCCGTGGGCAACCCCTTTGGTTTAGGTCAAACCGCCACCTCCGGCATAGTCTCGGCGCTGGGACGCAGTGGTCTGAATCTGGAAGGTCTGGAAAACTTCATCCAGACCGATGCCTCAATCAACCGGGGCAACTCCGGCGGGGCATTACTCAACCTTAACGGCGAGCTGATTGGCATTAACACGGCAATTCTGGCTCCGGGCGGCGGCAGCATTGGGATTGGCTTTGCGATCCCGAGCAATATGGCTAAAACGCTGGCGCAGCAGCTAATCCAGTTCGGCGAAGTCAAACGTGGACTGCTGGGTATTAAAGGCATGGAGATGAGCGCGGATATCGCGAAAGCGTTCAATATCAACGTGCAGCGCGGTGCGTTTGTCAGTGAAGTGCTACCAAACTCCGGCTCGGCAAAAGCAGGCATTAAATCGGGCGATGTGATCGTCAGCCTTAACGACAAGCCGCTGAGCAGCTTTGCTGAACTGCGTTCGCGTATCGCCACCACCGAACCGGGGGCCAAAGTGAAGCTGGGCCTGATCCGTGACGGTAAGCCGCTGAACGTCGATGTGACGCTGGATAAAAGCACCTCGTCCTCTGCCAGCGCGGAGCTTATCGCCCCGGCGCTGCAGGGAGCAACGTTAAGCGATGGGCAGTTGAAAGACGGTACGAAAGGCATTCGCCTGGACACCGTCGAGAAGAGCAGCCCTGCCGCGCAGGCCGGATTGCATCAGGAAGATGTCATCATTGGCGTGAACCGCAATCGCGTGCAGTCCATTGCCGAACTGCGCAAGGTGCTGGAGAGCAAACCGGCGGTCATTGCCCTGCAGGTCATGCGTGGCAATGAGTCTATCTACATTCTGTTGCGCTAAGCATTTGCGATCCCGGACATCACCGCTGCGTGTGATGTCCGGATAACTCATGTTATGCTGCAAATCGTTCCTTTTTTCACGACACGCGCATCATGCTTTTAAAGCTCTTACGTTCCATTGTCATCGGTTTGATTGTCGCTGGCCTGCTGCTGCTGGCGATGCCGTCTTTGCGTCAGTTTAATAAGCTGTCTGCCCCCCAGTTCGACAGCACGGATGAAACGCCGGCGACCTATAACCAGGCCGTTCGCCGTGCCGCCCCTGCCGTGGTTAACGTTTATAACCGCGGCCTCAACAGCTCAGCACATAACCAGCTTGAGATCCGCACCCTTGGCTCCGGGGTGATTATGGACGAGCGCGGCTACATTATTACGAACAAACACGTGATCAACGATGCCGACCAGATCATCGTCGCCCTGCAGGATGGCCGCGTGTTTGAGGCGTTGCTTGTGGGTTCAGACAGCCTGACCGATCTGGCCGTGCTGAAGATTAACGCCACGGGCGGATTGCCGGTCATTCCGATCAACCGTAAACGTACGCCGCACATCGGCGATGTGGTGCTGGCGATCGGTAACCCGTACAACCTGGGCCAGACCATCACGCAAGGAATTATCAGCGCGACCGGTCGAATCGGCCTCAACCCGTCAGGACGGCAGAACTTCCTGCAGACGGATGCGTCAATCAACCACGGCAACTCCGGCGGCGCGCTGGTCAACTCGCTGGGCGAACTGATGGGCATCAACACCCTCTCGTTCGATAAAAGCAACGACGGCGAGACGCCGGAAGGGATCGGCTTTGCTATTCCGTTCCAGCTGGCGACCAAGATTATGGATAAGCTGATCCGCGACGGACGCGTGATCCGCGGCTATATCGGTATCGGCGGGCGCGAAATTGCGCCAATGCATACTCAGGGCGGCGGTATCGACCAGATTCAGGGCATCGTCGTCAACGAGGTGGCACCGGGTGGCCCGGCGGCTAACGCGGGGATTCAGGTTAATGATGTCATCGTGTCGGTCAACGGCACGCCGGCAGTCTCTGCCCTGGAGACGATGGACCAGGTGGCCGAAATTCGCCCTGGCTCGATCATCCCTGTGGAAATCATGCGCAACGATAAGAAAATGACGCTGCACGTGACGATTCAGGAATACCCGGCAACAAATTAGCCCCATAAAAAAACCGAAGCGCTTACTGGCTTCGGTTTTTTTGCCGGGTGGCGCTAACGCTTACCCGGCCTACGGGAGACACTTCGTTTTACTTGTTAACGAACTCTTCACCCAGAGTGATATCTTTCTTCAGCGTGTCCAGCATGCCTTCCATCGCGTTTTGCTCAAACGCGCTCAGCGTACCGATAGGCTTACGCTCTTCAATACCGTTTTTGCCCAGCAGCAGCGGCTGAGAGAAGAAGCGGGCATGTTCACCGTCGCCTTCAACGTAAGCACATTCAACAACGCCTTTCTCGCCCTGCAGGGCGCGAACCAGTGACAGACCGAAACGTGCAGCCGCCTGGCCCATAGACAGGGTTGCAGAACCGCCACCCGCCTTCGCTTCCACCACTTCGGTGCCCGCGTTCTGGATTCGTTTGGTCAGGTCAGCCACTTCCTGCTCGGTGAAGCTCACGCCCGGGATCTGCGACAGCAGAGGCAGAATAGTCACGCCAGAGTGGCCGCCGATAACCGGCACTTCCACTTCTGTTGGCTGTTTGCCTTTCAGCTCAGCAACGAAGGTGTTGGAACGGATGATATCCAGCGTGGTCACGCCGAACAGTTTGTTTTTGTCGTACACACCCGCTTTCTTCAGCACTTCGGCTGCGATAGCAACGGTGGTGTTCACCGGGTTAGTGATGATACCGATGCATGCTTTCGGGCACACTTCAGCGATCTGCTGCACCAGGTTTTTCACGATGCCCGCGTTGACGTTGAACAGGTCTGAACGATCCATGCCTGGCTTACGCGCCACGCCTGCAGAAATCAGGACCACGTCAGCACCCTGCAGCGCAGGACGCGCATCTTCACCGGAGAAGCCTTTGATTTTTACAGCGGTCGGGATGTGGCTCAGGTCAACCGCCACGCCTGGGGTTACCGGAGCAATATCGTACAGGGAGAGTTCTGAGCCTGAAGGCAGTTGGGTTTTCAGTAGTAGGGCAAGCGCCTGGCCGATACCACCAGCAGCGCCGAGGACTGCGACTTTCATCCTAAACTCCTTATTATGGTTAACTTAAGTATCTGTAAATCCGTTGCCGCGACCTTAAATCAGCATGTCTTTAATTACAATTTTCGAAGCTAAAGAATTTGAGGTCACACGACTTTATCTCTCACCAGAAAGCTATCTGACGACAGATGGCAACGAATTAAGAGGTGGTTACAATACACCCTGCCACGCCACCAAAACAACATCATTTTGATAACATTTAATTTACTTTTAAGCTTATTTGCGCGGCGTGACCCAGGCATGTTTTCTGATAACGAAATCTGATAAAATCACTCCCTTTCATAACATTATTTCAGCCTGCCGTTGAGCAGATAATTTGCATAAAAATTCATCCACATGCATAATAATGTTGTTTCTTTCGTCATATTCCGGGTGACTTATGCGAAGCTCGTCTAAGCAAGAAGAATTGGTAAAAGCGTTTAAGGCGCTACTTAAAGAAGAGAAATTCAGTTCTCAGGGAGAAATTGTTCAGGCGCTGCAGGAACAAGGCTTCGATAACATCAACCAGTCGAAAGTCTCCCGCATGTTAACCAAGTTTGGCGCGGTGCGTACCCGCAACGCCAAGATGGAGATGGTCTATTGCCTGCCGGCTGAACTTGGCGTGCCGACCACCTCCAGCCCGCTCAAGAATTTGGTTCTGGATATCGACTATAACGACGCCGTTGTGGTCATCCACACAAGCCCGGGTGCCGCGCAGCTGATTGCCCGCATGCTGGACTCGTTAGGTAAAACAGAGGGTATCCTTGGCACCATTGCCGGTGATGACACCATCTTTACCACCCCGGCTAGCGGTTTCTCCGTGAAGGATCTCCACGAAGCGATTCTGGTTCTGTTCGAACAGGAACTGTAATGCGCTTTCCCCGTAGCGCCGCTGCGGGGATCATTCTGCTCTCGCATCATTTCCCCCTTTATTTCACTGCCCTTGCTTTGACGATTAGTGCTTTTTACCACTCATTAACATTCATCCAGTGAATAGCAATCCCGCAAATCGCACAAAAAATCAAAAAGCATTATCCCTATGATTTTCTTATAAATACCAGCAAAAATTGCTCATAAAACACCCAACATTATGCAATTAGGTTATAAAAAAAAGCGTGTTTAACACGTAATAACAAGGGAAACCATTAGTCTGGTATTAATTTTTTACGTTATTAGTGTATACTTGATTTTGTGATGAGGGTCACGAAACAAGACCCCACTAAAAAATTCGACGAGGTAAGAATCATGAAAATCAAAACTACTGTAGCGGCGCTGAGCGTCCTGTCTGTCCTGTCCTTCGGTGCTTTCGCGGCTGACGCTATTAATGCTGACCAGGCGCAATCCCGTGAGGCAATCGGTACGGTTTCTGTCGGCGCTGTTGGCACGTCTCCAATGGACATGCATGAGATGCTGAACAAAAAAGCGGAAGAAAAAGGTGCGTCATCCTATCGCATTATCGAAGCGCGTTCCGGTGACCACTGGCACGCCACCGCCGAGCTGTACAAATAAGTTTAAGTAATCACTGAAGACATAACTCTCCACTCAACGGCACCAGGCATAAAAATAGCAGTTCAACCCTTCTCGCCGTTGAGCAAAAAACCTGTTCAGGAGTAAAGACTATGAAAACCAAATTGATCATCGCAACCCTGGGTCTGGCATCCGCTCTCTCTTTCGGCGCAAGCGCAGCCGTACAGCAAGTGAATGCCGATCAGGCACAAAATCTGCAGCCAATGGGCAGCGTCTCCGTGACGTCAGTCACCGGCTCCCCGATGGACATTCGTCAGGAGCTTGCCGCCAAAGCTGAAAAAGCAGGCGCCAGCAGCTATCGCGTCACCGAACTGAATCAAGGTGACCACTGGCACGCCACGGCTGAACTGTATAAATAAACCCTCGTCGTATCTCATCATACGACTTGCCCCTGGCCTCGTGGTCAGGGGCTTTTTTCATTTAATGCCGCGCGTTAAAGCGAAGCTGACCTTCAAGCTCTTCCTCCGCTTCATCGAAGAGTAATATCAGCGCGCCGAAACGTCTGCGCAGCTTATCGGGCAGATGGATAAACTCAATCTCCAGCGGTAGCGGCAGCATGCTGCCGGTGACCACGTCCCACAGCGTATCCAGATTGGTCACGCTTTCCCGTTCAAGATCAAACGCCCGGATAAATTCCCGATAAAAGTCTTCCTGACTGTCGATTTCGTCAAAATCAAAAGTATAGGTTTTCATTGCCAGCCACCCAGTCCAGGCGGGCGGCAGATGCCGCCCAGTCTATTATAATCCCCCGATATGCAGGGTTTTAACTTCCAGATACTCTTCCAGCCCCAGCACGGATCCCTCACGTCCAAGACCGGACTCTTTTACGCCGCCGAAAGGCCCCAACTCGGTGGAAACGGCGCACTCGTTAATGCCAATCATCCCGCTCTCGATGGCCTGTGAAACGCGGAAAACCCGAGAAAGGTTCTGGGTGTAGAAGTAAGCTGCCAGCCCGTAAGGCGTGTTATTCGCACGCTGGATGACTTCATCTTCCGAGGTGAAGCGGAAACACGCCGCAACCGGACCAAACGTCTCTTCTTCTGCCAGCTTCATGCCTTCGTGACAGTCGCCCAGCACGGTTGGCATCCAGAAATTACCGCCCAGCGGATGGGGTTTGCCGCCCGCCAGCACGGTCGCCCCTCGTGTGACAGCATCTTCAACATGCTCACGGACCTTGTCGACCGCGGCGGATTCAATCAGCGGCCCGACGACGACGCCGTCCTCAAGGCCATTCCCCACCTTAAGGGCATTAACCGCATCTGCGAGTTTATTCACAAACTTGTCGTAGACGGTTTCCTGAATGTAGAAGCGGTTCACGCTGACGCAGACCTGCCCGGCATTGCGGAATTTATTGGCAATCGCGCCTTTTACCGCAGCCTCGATGTCGGCATCCTCAAAGACGATATACGGAGCATTTCCCCCCAGCTCCATCGAGACTTTTTTCATGGTTTCTGCGGCGTTGCGCACCAGCGTTTTGCCGACGGAGGTCGAACCGGTAAAGGAGATTTTACGCACATCGTGGCTGGCCATGATCGCATCGCTGATTTCATGGGTATTTCCGGCCACCGCGTTGAGTACACCGTCGGGCACGCCCGCCTGTTTTGCCAGCGTCAGCAGCGCAAAGGCGCTGAGCGGCGTGTTATTGGCCGGTTTGATGACACCGGTACACCCGGCTGCCAGCGCCGGGCCTAGCTTGCGGGTGAGCATCGCCATCGGGAAGTTCCACGGCGTGATGGCCGCGACCACGCCGATGGGTTCACGGGTCGCCAGAATGCGCGAGCCGGGCTTGATTGGCGGAATAATTTCACCGTTCGCGCGCTTGGCCTCTTCGGCAAACCACTGGATAAAGCTGGCGGCATACTCCACTTCCCCTTCCGCCTCTTTCAGGGGCTTGCCCTGCTCGGTGGTCATTAACCGCCCGAGCCAGCTTTTATTTTCAATAATCAGTTCGTACCAGCGGTACAGAATCGCCGAACGCTCTTTCGCGGTTTTGGCACGCCATGCCGGGAAGGCTTTGGTGGCCGCTGCGATCGCTTCTTCGGTTTGCGCTTTACCCGCTTTCGCAACTTTAGCGATGACCTCACCGGTCGCGGGGTTCAGCACATCAAACGTTGTGTCCAGCGTTTTCCAGATGCCGTCGACCAGATAGCCGGTCTGAAAAAGGGTGTTGTCCTGAAGCGCCTGAGTCGTCATGTGTCCTCCCTTCCTGAATGTAAGTACGTGCTGGAATAAGTATAGCCACAAAAAAACCGGCGCTTTTGGCGTCGGTTTTTTTACTTCAGTCAGTTATCCGTGAGGGCATTCTGGTAGCGATGCAGCATAAACACCAGCCGCCCTACCGGCTCGGTCACCTGTGGCGGCGCTTGCCAGTGCTTGAGCTTTTCCTGATAAATATCCAGTTCTTCAAGCAGTTGGGTAAAGTAACGACGGCGTTTGTCGTCACTGCTGGCGGAAAGCACATGGTCGGCGGTACGACGCAGCTGACGGTGGAAGGCCGAGAGATCGTCGTTGATCGGCACCGGCGCGTTGCGCAGACGCTGGTGCGCGATGATCATGGTTAACGCCAGGCGGAACTTCGCTATGTCGCCCGGGAACTTGTTCAGCAGTAAAAACAGCTGCTGGTAGAGCGCGGGCAGGTGGTTCTCTTTACGACGCGCGGTATTGGTAGTCATCGACGACACGGCAGCCGATACAAACTGGTTCAGCAATACGCGCCCCGTCCGCGCCTGCGAGTTATCCCGGACCAGCAGAATCACCATCATCGCCAGGAAGCAGCCCACCAGCTGACCCAGCGCGCTGTCGAGGAACTGGCTGAAGTGGAAGGTCATCGGGTTATCCAGCACGATGATGTTAATCGTACTCGCCAGCGCCCCCAGCGATCCCAGGCGGCGCTTTTGCACTTCAATGCCGATAAAGAACGCCATCACCGCCAGGCTAATACAGAGCAGCAGCATGCTCTGCTGCGTCGACGGGATGATGACCAGGAAATAGAGCGCGCCTATCGGCAGCGCGGCGATGGTGCCGTAGAGGAAATCAATGGCGACCATGCGCGGGTTAGGCAGACGCATCGCCAGTGCGGTCACGACGGCAATCATCACCATCGCGCCGCTGCCGGACGTCCAGCCCGTCCACAGCCAGAACAGCGTGCCGAGCATACAGGCAAGCGTGGTACGCCAGAAGTTGACCATCGCGTGATGGCGCTCGGCAGACTCCGCCTTGATCACCACTTCGCCCTGGAGCACCTCTTCTTCCGCCGCGCTGATTTTGGTGTTACCGATCACGCCGCGCTTAAGCAGCAGATAACGCGTTGCAGCCCCAACCCAGGTGTAGATCGTCACCGGCGTCTCGCGCTCCCCGGTCCAGGCAATCACCCGGCGCATGCGCTTAAGCTGCTTATGCACGTCCTGCACGGTCTCTACCGGCTCGGCAAACAGCTCACGGAACGTATCGGTGACCGATTCCGGGCGGGTGTTCTGGATAAGATAGGTTTCGCACGCCTGGGTAATCAGCGTTAAGGAGACGGTATTCAGGGCTTTAAGGCGACGATTCGCCCGCGCCCAGCGAGACGACTCCATATTGAGGTTGCTGCGCATCCCTTCCAGCGCCTGCGTACGACGAACCAGCCCGCTCCATGCTTTATCCACCTCTTCGCTATCGCCGTGTTTAATGCACAGCTGCATCAGTTGGTACTGGGCAACGATCAGCGCGTCCAGCTCGCGATCCACCTCTTGCTTGATCGAGCGCGGGGAGAAAAGCAGGTCGGCCACGATCGCGCAGACAATACCAATCACAATCTCGCTGCAGCGCTCCACGGCAAACTGCGGCGCGAGCAGCGGTTCGCTTTGGATGGTGATGACAATGATCAGCGCGGTATAGCCCGCCAGCCCCCAGGCGTAGGAGTTCTCGACTTTTACCAGAGACGAGACCCAGGTGCAGAAGCCCGCCCAGATGCAGCAGACCATTAGCATCAGCAGCGGCGTGCGGATCATCAGAATAATAATGGTCAGCGCCGCGAAACAGCCGATAAACGTCCCGATGATACGTAGCATCCCGCGATAGCGGATCGCACCAGAGTAGGGTTCTCCACCCGCGGCGAAGGCAGGGCCCGCCGCGACAATCGCGGCGGTCAGCACCGCCCAGCGAGGGGTTTCAAGCTGGAAGTGGAAGCCAACGAACAGCGCCAGCACGATGGCGCACGCCAGCTTCACGGCGAAGCGAATGTGCTGACTGGCGATGGAAAAGATACCCATGGCGATTAACCAAACTCGCGCAGGCGATGGGCAATTTTACGGAAGAGGGAGTCCTGGCTGGCATCCCGATCTTTTTCTCCGGTGATCACCACCGTCGCCGTGGTACCCGCTGGCCACAGGTTGCCCTGCTGCTCATCCAGATGAATACGTACCGGCACGCGCTGCGCCAGACGCACCCACTCCAGGTTAGAATCCACCGTCGCCATCCCTTTGGCATCGTTAGAGCTGCTGGAGTTGGTTACCCCTGCGGCGACGCTGTCGACGGTACCTTTAAAGACGCGGTTGCTGCCAAGCGGCGTGACTTCTGCGCGATAACCCGGACGAACGCCCTCCAGCTTGGTCTCTTCCATATAGGCGAGCACGTAGAAGGAGTTCTGTTTAACCAGCGCCACGGCGGTTGAGCCACGGGTGATAAACTCCCCGGCATAGACGTTCAGGTTGGTCACCCAGCCATCGGCCGGCGCGCGGATCACGGTACGCTCCAGGTCGAGCTTCGCCAGATCGCGCGTTGCCTGCGCTTTCGCTAACTGGTGCAGCACGGTTTGCAGCACGTTGTTGGACTGGTCAATCTCTTCGCGGGACATGGCCTGAACGCCCAGCTGGTTACGACGGCCTGCCTCACGGCGTTTCTCTGCGGCCAGCGCCTGGTAATAGGCCACGTCTGCTTCTGCTTCCTCCAGCGCCTTCTGGTAACGAGGCTGGTCGATGGTGAACAGGACCTGATCTTTCTTCACCAGCTGGTTATCGTGAACGTTAACCGCCGTGATAAGGCCGGCCACGTCGGGGGCAATTGCCACCACATCGGCGCTAAAGCGCGCGTCACGCGTCCACGGTGATTCGGTGTAATAAACCCAGGCGCGAAAAATAGCGATGAACGCGAGGATAACCAGCGCCATGGTAATGGCGGTGCGGGAGATTTTTCTTGTTAGCGTTTTCACATCAACCTCAGACAAACATGCGCGATATCAGATAAAACAGGCAGCAATACAGCGCGGTATTGAACAATGCAGGGTGCCAGACGAAATCGTAGATCCCGGTCGGGACCAGCACCTTGCGCACCAGCCAGAAGATCGCCAGTGATAAAAGAAGCTCGAAAAATATCGGTGGGAACGACAGACCGAACACCACGATAACGGGAAACAGACTCATGTTGACCTTGATAAGAGAGAGTGCAGGCTTCAGAATTTTTTAGCGCACGCCATCGCAGGAGAGCTAGAAACGCAGGGCGAGAATGGCGCAGCCGTTATGTAATTAATAATATATTAACGTAACTGTTATGCTGTTATCTATCATATGTGATCTAAATCACTTTTAAGCCAGAGTGAACAATGGAACGTTTAAAACGCATGTCCGTCTTCGCCAAAGTGGTTGAACTCGGCTCATTTACCGCCGCTGCGCGCCAGCTTCAGATGAGCGTCTCATCCATCAGCCAGACGGTGTCCAAACTGGAAGATGAGCTTCAGGTTAAGCTGCTCAACCGCAGCACCCGCAGCATCGGGTTGACGGAAGCCGGTAAAATTTACTATCAGGGCTGTCGCCGCATGCTGCATGAAGTGCAGGATGTTCACGAACAACTCTATGCCTTTAACAACACGCCCATCGGCACGCTGCGTATAGGGTGTTCTTCAACTATGGCACAAAATGTTCTCGCTGCCATGACGGCGGACATGCTGAAAGAGTACCCTGGGCTTACCGTCAATCTGGTGACGGGCATCCCTGCCCCAGACCTGATCGCCGATGGATTAGACGTGGTGATCCGCGTTGGCGCGTTGCAGGACTCCAGCCTGTTCTCGCGTCGCCTCGGAAGTATGCCGATGGTGGTCTGTGCCTCGAAGAGCTATCTGGCGCAGTACGGTGTGCCCGAGAAACCTGCCGATCTCGCTAACCACTCCTGGCTGGAGTACAGCGTCCGCCCCGATAATGAATTTGAGCTGATTGCTCCGGAAGGGATCTCCACCAGGCTGCTGCCGGAAGGCCGGTTCGTCACCAACGATCCGATGACCATTTCGCGCTGGCTGGTGGCCGGCGCCGGGATCGCCTACGTGCCGCTGATGTGGGTGATCAATGAGATCAACAGCGGCGTGCTGGAGATCCTCTTCCCGCGCTATCAGTCCGATCCACGCCCGGTCTACGCCCTGTATACCGAGAAGGACAAGCTGCCCCTCAAAGTACAGGTGTGTATTAACTATCTGACCGACTATTTTGTCGACGTAGCAGAGCTGTTTCAGGGAATGCGCGGTAGAAGAAAGGAATAAGTAATTAATTTCTGAAATATCCGCGCCATTAATATTTCAGGATGAAGCCGGCCTTCATTCAGGGATATTCTTTAGCTTCTATCAGGAATAGCGAATTGACACTGCCGCCGCCTGCCCTTTACCTTATAAACAGTCTGGCATTCAGACTGTTATTATTTTGTTGCTGATTTGAATAATAAAATGTATTTCGCAGGATGACGTTAAACAAGGAAACGAAATGAATCTATTTGAACAAACACCGCCGTCACGCAGGCGCTACGGACTCGCCGCGTTCATTGGCTTAATTGCAGGAATTGTCTCCGCGTTTGTCAAATGGGGAGCCGAGGTACCACTCCCGCCACGCAGTCCCACCGATTTATTTACCGGCGCATGTGGCCCTGAGCAATTAATAAGAGCCGCAGGACAAATAGATTGCTCCCGCAATTTTTTAAATCCACCCTATGTTTTTTTACGCGACTGGCTGGGCGTAGTTGATCCTAACGCAGCAGTTTATACCTTTGCCGGACATATATTTAACTGGGTCGGCGTAACGCATATTATTTTCTCAATCGTCTTCGCGGTTGGGTATTGTGTCGTTGCTGAAGTCTTCCCGAAAATTAAACTCTGGCAGGGTTTGCTGGCGGGTGCATTGGCACAGCTTTTTGTTCACATGCTCTCCTTCCCGCTGATGGGGCTGACGCCACCGCTGTTTGATCTGCCCTGGTATGAACACGTGTCAGAGATCGTGGGTCATCTGGTCTGGTTCTGGTCGATCGAAATCATTCGACGTGACTTGCGTAACCGCATTACTCACGAGCCGGATCCGGAGATCCCGCTGGGTAACTTACGTTAAAAAAATGGCGCTACATCTGTAGCGCCATTTTTTATGTTTGCTCAGGTCAGGCCGTGCCGCCCACCGTCAGATTATCCACTTTCAGCGTTGGCTGACCCACGCCAACCGGCAGGCTCTGGCCTTCTTTACCGCAGACGCCCACGCCGTTATCCAGCTTCAGATCGTTACCGACCATGGAGATCTGCTGCATGGCTTCAATGCCGGAGCCAATCAGGGTTGCGCCCTTCACCGCTTTGGTCACTTTGCCCTTCTCGATCAGATACGCTTCTGAGGTAGAGAAGACAAACTTACCGGAGGTGATATCCACCTGGCCGCCGCCAAAGTTTGGCGCAAAGATACCGTAATCCACGGATTCGATAATCTCCTGCGGCGTGGATTTGCCCGGCAGCATATAGGTGTTGGTCATGCGCGGCATCGGCAGGTGCGCGTAAGATTCACGGCGGCCGTTACCCGTTGGCGCTACGCCCATCAGGCGCGCGTTGAGTTTGTCCTGCATGTAGCCTTTCAGCACGCCGTTTTCGATCAGCACGTTGTACTGGCCTGGCGTACCTTCATCGTCGATAGAAATCGAGCCGCGGCGGTCAAGCATGGTGCCATCATCCACTACGGTGCAAAGTTCAGAGGAGACGAGCTGTCCGATCTGGCCGCTGAACACGGACGTCCCGCGACGGTTAAAATCGCCTTCCAGACCGTGGCCCACCGCTTCGTGCAGCAGCACGCCCGGCCAGCCTGCGCCCAGCACCACCGGGAATGTCCCGGCCGGCGCCGCAACAGCATTAAGATTCACCAGCGCCATGCGCACGGCTTCTTTAGCCCACGCGTCAGCGCGCGCTTCGCCGTCAACATCACCCAGGAACCAGTCATAGCCGAAACGACCGCCGCCGCCGCTTGAGCCGCGCTCGCGTTTGCCGTTGTCATCGACCTGCACGCTGATGGAGAGACGCACCAGCGGACGCACATCGGCCGCCAGCGTACCGTCCGTTGCCGCCACCAGAATCAGTTCATACACACCGCTCAGGCTGGCGGAGACTTCCTGAACACGTTTGTCGGCGGCGCGCGCCACTTTGTCCACGCGGCGCAGGATGTCCAGCTTCTCTTCACGGCTCATGCTCTGCAGCGGGTCGATGCTGGTATAAAGCGCGGAGTGCTGCACTTCACCCAGGGTTTTCACGCGACCGTCGCCGGCATCGCGCACAATGGTACGCGCGGCCTGAGCGCTCTGCTCAAGCGCGGCCAGGCTAATCTGGTCGGCATAGGCAAAACCGGTTTTTTCGCCGCTGATGGCGCGCACGCCGACGCCCTGGTCAATGTTATATGAGCCATCTTTGATGATGCTGTCTTCTAAAACCCAGGATTCGTGATAGCTCGACTGGAAATAGAGATCGCCGTAGTCGAGACGGCGTTCGGTCAGTTGACCAAGAATGGAGAACAGGTCCTGATGGCTCAGGCCGTTCGCTGCGAGCAAATGTTCACTTACCAGGTTCAGACTCATCGTATTGCTACTCGTTCGTTGCCGCCCGTGGCGGTATAAAGATCGTATTTATTGAGAGTGAGGCAATTACCAGCCCACGTCAAATCATTGCTGTGCATCTTTGCGCGGCTGGCGCAGCACCTCGTTAATCTGCGGTTTATCCACCGGACCGGTAATGCGGTAGCGCAGAATGGAGACCTTGCTCCACAGCGGCCCCAGCACTTTACTGGCGGCAAACACCGCCGCACCGACAATCGGGTTAACCACAAAGGCCGCCGCCACGCCCACGCTGGCGGAAATTTCCGGCGCCACCACGGCTTCCATATCCAGCTCGCGACGCACGAGGTTGACCGAGCCTTTCATGGCGATGTCCGCTTCCAGCCCATCCACCAGCGTGTCGTCCGTGTGCAGAACGCCGTCCTTGATCCACGCCGTACTGCGGATGGAATCGTAATAGAAACCTTCGCTGAAGGTGTCGCTGAAATCGAAGCGCAGCTTGCGCAGCAGCGCATCAAAGCTGAGGAGGCGCAGGATCTGCCCGGCGCGCCCCGTGCTCACATCGGCGATTTCACCTTTGCCAAAGTGTGTTTTCAGAATACCGTTCAATGACGCTTCGTCCGGTGTCCACGGCGCGGCACGCCAGTGAAGATCGTAATTAACGTTAAACGAGGAGCCGCGCAGCGGCGTGCTGATGCCAAAGAAGTTGGCTGCCGCATCCAGCTTGTTGCCTTTAATGTCGCCCTTCAGGGACGTGCGCTGCTCGCCCGGGTTATTCACCCACTCTCCACCCGCCGTCATGCGGCCAAAGCCGGTGTCGATCAATCCGCCGGAGAGCTTGAGCGTATTCCCCTGGATGGCAAAATCACCGTCGATACGGCCATATTTTTGCCCCCACAGCCAGCACTCCGCGCAGCGCAGCTGCAGATCGGGCCAGCCGCTAAAATCGACGCGGGTAGTATTACTCAGCGGCGATGTATTCGCCGGTTTATCTTTATTCGCGGCAGCCGGGTTGTAGTAGAGATAGCGGATCGCTGCCTGCCACGGCGCGTTATTGCGCATGGTCAGCGTGCCGTTGATCTCCCGGCCCTGCGCCTCCACTTTTGAGCCGTTAGCGGTTGGCTGGGAGACAATGCTCAGATTGTTCCACTGCTGTCCGCCCAGCATCAGCGACGGCGTGCGTACGGTAATGGTCTGCGGGAACTGGGCGGCCTCATCAACGTTTTGCCCAACGCCTTTCTGGAAGAGCGCCAGCCACTCCGCGCCGTCCATCGGCGGGAGATTCAGCTCAACGCCCGCATGCTCAGGCAACGGCGGCGTGGTTTTGCTGTCCGTCGTCCAGATGGCTCTGTCGAGGGTAAGCTTGCGGTTAAGCAGCCAGCGGCTGTTAAAGTGGTTCGTTCCGCCCGCACTTCCGGTCAGCGCGAAGCTGTCCAGATTGCCATCCACGTTAAGCTTCACCGGCAGCGGCTGTCCGGCCTGTTTATCCAGCGGCGCAGGCAGCTGGCTTTGAAGATTCTTCAGGTCACCCGTAATGTCGACCTTATAGTGTGCACCCGCGTGATAAGGCAGGTCGATTGCCACTTTGCCCTGCCAGGCGACCGCGCCCGCTACTGACGCCTCAATCGGCTTCGGCAGGACGTCCATACGCGACGGCTGCCAGTTGCCGTCCAGATTAACGGCCACCTGATAAGCCTTTTGCCCCTCGGCTGTTGAGAAGTCGATATTCACCGGCTGATTAAACCAGCTGGCGGTCAGCGGTTCGCTTTTCAAATTACCGTTCACAAAGCTGAACTGTCCGCTGAGGTCTTTCAGGGTGCTATCAAGCGGTTTAATGTACAGGCTGTTGTTCTTCAGACGGACGTCACCTTTGGCGGTGGTCATTTCACCGTCCAGCGGGATATCAAGATGTAAGCGAGCATTCACATCGCCATCGAGCTGGAGCTGCTGAAGGGTCGCCGCCAGCGACTCTTTGAGTGGCGTCTCCTCAAAGTACGGCCCCACCGCTTTCCCCGGGCCGTTGATGTCGGCATCAATCAGCAGCTTCTCTTTTGAGTAGTCTGGGATGTTGGCCGTCAGGTTGCTGGCCGTTACGCCTCCCAGCGCAACGCTGTCCGCCTTCATCCATAATCCGTCGTTGAGGAAGTTAAGCTCGATATCCAGGTTTTTCAGCGCGGGCCAGCCCGGCTGGAACGCGAAGGTGGCGTCGTGCAGCGGCACCAGCACCTGGAACTGCCCCTCATTATGTTTGTACGGGAAAAGATGCGGGTTACCGCCGTAGACCAGCGTGGCGTTTTCCGCCTGACCGCCCTGAATTGCGCCGCTCAGATAGTCGACCAGCGCTTTACCCATCAGATTTTCAGGGAAATATCGCCAGGCCTGAGAACCGTCATCGGTACTGATCCCGGCCAGAATGCCCAGCCACGGTTCGTCGCCCTGCGGCTGTAAATAGCGGAAGTCACCCCGCGCGTGTACCGCTTTGGCTTTGACGTCGATATGGCGACCATCAAGCTGGAAGCCCTTATCGTTACGGAGCCAGTTAAGCACCGCGCTGCCCTGTTCAATTTCCAGTGGCGCGCGGAAGACCGTCTCGTACGGCATTTTAGCGTTGTGCATATCGGCCGTGAGCCTGCCGTTCTCCACGCTGCCTTCCAGCTTGCCGCTGAAATGCTCCGCGCCCGGCAGCATCTTCCACTGCTTCCAGGCAAGATCTTTCCACGTTGCCTGGAAACGGGTTTTTTCCGTCGCCTGAAGCGGGATATCCAGCGCCAGAGAATCAATTTTTCCGCTCGGCTGCGTTGCCAGCCAGATCTCGCCCAGGTCCGAAGAGAGCTTTGCCGCCATGGAGCGCAGGCCTTCAATGGCCGCCAGATCCAGGTTACTGGCGCGGATGCGCAGCTCATCGCTGCGTTTACTCGCCGCGCCGCCCACGTCCTGCTCCGGCATCCAGGCCAGCGTCAACGCACCGCGCGGCCACGGCTTGCCGTCCATCGTGATGCGCGTATCCGGGATGGCGAACTGCCAGCCCTCTTTTTCCTGCGTCACGTGCGCGGTGAGGTTATCGACGGAAAGCTGATGCTGCTGTCTTTCACCCTTCCAGCTCGCGCCCCCTTGCTTCAGCCAGATATCGCCGCTGGCAAATTTCCCTTTCGTCAGGGTCATCCAGCCCTCAAGGCTGAAACGGGCGGTTTCCAGCTGCATGTTTTGCTGCAGCCAGTCGCCGAGCCAGGGCTTTACATCCACATCGTCGGCCTGCAGCCAGACTTTGCCGTTGTTTAACAGGCCGTCATCGTCACGCAAGTCCATACGCACCTGCATGACGCCGTGCTGGCCGTTCAGGCTGGAAAGATTGACCTGCCCTTCGGCGCGGTGTCGATCCTTGCCGTTAAGCCAGGTCAGCTGCGGGATCGCCAGTTCGGCGCGCTGGCCAGAAAGGGTAATAAAGCTCACTTCGCTGTCGCGCAGATCGAAATGATCGAACTGGCGGAGGAAGAGATCGCTGAAGCGGTTGGCTTCCAGGCCCTGATTGTTATCACCGCCAGTCAGCGGCGTATTGGTCAGAAACTGGAGTTGATAAAAGGTGAGATCGCGAAACTGCCAGCGCAGATGCAGCAGGCTTTGCCAGACGTCCAGCGCCAGGGTTACGCGTTTGATTTTGAGATGACCGCCATCTTTCAGGCTGGCGTTGATGTCACGGACATCCAGCGTCGGGCCAAAATTCTGCCAGCTGGCGCTAACCTGGCTTACGTCGACCGGTACGCCGGTGGTGGATTCGATTTTCGCCAGCAGCTGCGGACGCCAGCTGTCCAGATGCGGTAAAACGAGGCGTAGCCCGCTCACGAGCAACGCGACAATCACGACCAGCGTTGCCCCTGTAAGCACTAAAATCCCCGGCAATCGCCTCACGCATCTCTCCTTGTCAGCTTTCGTCACGCAGCGTACTGCGTTTTACATCATTACGACGTCAAACTGCTCCTGGTTATAGAGCGGTTCAATTTGTACTTTTACCTGTTTGCCGACAAAGATTTCCACTTCCGCCAGCGCGTGCGACTCTTCGCCTTTCAGGGCTTCAGCCACCGCAGGGGAAGCATAGACCAGAAAACGATCGGAGTCGTAGGCATGATGGACACGGACAATTTCACGCATGATCTCGTAGCAGACCGTCTCCACCGTCTTTACCGTTCCGCGTCCATGGCAGGTTGGACACTCATTACACAGGACATGTTCCACGCTTTCGCGGGTCCGTTTCCGGGTCATTTCCACCAGGCCGAGCTGCGAGAAGCCATTGATGCTGGTCTTCACGCGATCTTTACTCAGCGCCTGCTCCAGCGAGTGCAGCACACGACGACGATGGTCTTCATTACTCATATCGATAAAGTCGATGATGATAATGCCGCCGAGGTTGCGCAGACGAAGCTGACGCGCAATCGCCTGCGTGGCTTCGATGTTGGTGTTGAAGATGGTGTCGTCCAGATTGCGATGACCGACAAACGCGCCGGTGTTGATATCGACGGTGGTCATCGCTTCGGTCTGATCGATGATCAGATAGCCGCCGGACTTCAGTTCAACCTTACGCTCCAGGGCTCGCTGGATCTCGTTTTCGACATCATAGAGATCGAAGATCGGCTGACGCCCGGTGTAATGCTCCAGCAGGCCCGGCATTTCCGGGATGTATTCAGCGGTAAACTCCAGCAGCGCTTCATACGTCAGGCGAGAATCCACGCGGATGCGGTCGAGTTGCGCGTCGGCAAAATCACGCAGCACGCGCTGCGCAAGCGCCAGCTCACCGTACAGCTGGTAGCGAGTCTGGTTGCGTTTTTTACGCTCCATCACTTTGGTCCAGACGCGCTTCAGGTAAGCCGCATCCGACGCCAGGTCTTCTTCGCTGATCCCTTCTGCAGCGGTACGGATAATAAACCCGCCCTGTTCATCGCAGTAGGCGCTGACCACTTTCTTCAGCCGCTCGCGCTCGCTTTCGCTCTCAATACGCTGCGAAACGCCCACGTGCGATGCGCCGGGCATAAAGACCAGATAGCGGGAAGGTAAGGTAATGTCGGTGGTCAGACGGGCACCTTTGGTGCCAAGGGGATCTTTCACCACCTGCACCATTAAGTCCTGGCCCTGACGCACCAGCTCGGAAATGTCGCGCACGGCAAACTGCTTTTGCTCTTCGCCCGCGACGCACTCGGTGTGCGGCATGATGTCGGAGGCATGTAAAAATGCCGCCTTATCCAGTCCAATATCTACAAAAGCCGCCTGCATACCCGGCAGTACACGACTGACACGACCTTTGTAGATATTGCCTACTATTCCGCGCCGCGCTTCACGCTCAATATGAATTTCCTGAAGAATGCCACCGTCAATATAGGCCACACGGGTTTCCGATGGCGTTACGTTTACCAACAATTCAGCCGTCATAATTATCCCTTCCCTCACGCAGTGAGTTAAAATTGCTCAGCAACTCATACGTTTCCACCAGCGGTAAGCCGACTACGGCGTGATAGCTGCCATTAATCTTCCTGACAAAACAGCCACCCAACCCTTGAATACCGTATGCACCTGCTTTATCCATCGGTTCACCGCTGGCAATATAAGCGGCGATCTCGTCGTCGGTAATCACTCTGAACGTGACATCCGTAACCACCAGGCAATCCAGCACGTGCTGGCTGTCCGCCAGCGCGACGGCCGTCATCACCTGGTGCGTTTGCCCGGACATCTTGCGCAGCATGCGCGCCGCATGGCCAGCGTCATGCGGTTTCTCGAGGACTTCACCGTTAAGGATAACGATGGTATCTGCTCCCAGCACGGGCAGATCGCGCGGCACACAGGCCACGCCCGCCTGCGCTTTCTCGCGTGCCAGGCGAGACACGTACTGCTGAGCACTTTCGCCCTCAGCACGTTTTTCTTCAATGCCGGTCACGATGCGTTCAAAAGAGACCCCTAACTGCGTCAGGAGTTCCTGACGGCGCGGGGAGCCGGAAGCAAGATACAGAGACGTCATAGAAACCTTTTATTGCACAGCAAACTGCTGGCGAACCTTACGCATCAGCAGGAATAGCCACGGCCAGAGCACACCGTTTACTACACTACTCCAGAACACTTCCGGTCGGAAAGAGACGTTGATCACTAAAAACTCTGCCCAGAAAACAACGATATCCGCAGCAAGCGACAACAGCATCACGACCAGGGCCTGTTGCCAGAGCGCGAGGTTACGGAAGAGCTGGAATTTCAGTGCGACGAGGTACGCAATAATGCTCATGGACAGGGCGCGCACGCCCAGCGTAGAGCCACTAATGAGATCCAGTATGGCACCCATCACAAAACCCGTGCCGACATTTACGCGATGCGGCAGGGCAAGGATCCAGTAAAGTAAAATGAGCAAGACCCAGTTTGGCCGGAAAACGAGAATGTTATCCGGCCAGGGCATAATCTGCAGCAACAGTGCAATGAGGAACGAGAGCCAGATGACCCAGCGTCCCTGGCTACGATAGCTTGCCACTACTGCCCTCCCGAAGAGAGTTTAGGCGGTGGCGGCGCATCAGGCTGCGGCTGCGTTAACCCGGTTGCCGGCGCAGGCACGGGCGCAGGCGGCCCCATAGAGTCCGCTGGCGGAAGAACCTGCGGCATCATCTGCATCAGGCGTTCGTTCGCCACGCGATGCACCTCTTCAGGCGTCATCGGGTTAGCACCGTTACGATCGGCACCCCAGAGCAGCAGCAGGTAGCGCAGACGCTGTAAACCGGCGGTTGGACGGGCCTGAATCACGGTGTATGCACGCTGCGTATCCAGCTTAACCGAAGAGACCACCGCAACCGGGTAACCTTCAGGGAAGCGTCCACCGAGACCGGACGTCACCAGCACGTCGCCGACACGGATGTCCGTGTTAGCAGGCAGATGTTCCAGCTGCAGATCGTCCGTGCAGCCGTTACCGGCCGCAATCACGCGGATATCGTTACGCAGGACCTGGATCGGCAGCGCGTGGGTGGCGTCGCAAATCAGCAGCACACGGCTGGTCAGTTTGGCGACAGCAACGACCTGGCCTACTACGCCCTTATCACTGATGACGGGCTGACCTTCATACACCCCGTTCACGCTCCCTTTGTCGATCACAACCTGATCGCTGTAAGGGTCGTTCACGGTGGAGATCACCTGGGTAACCATCTTCTGCTCGTCCTGACGCAGCGGCGAGCCGAGCAGTTCACGCAGACGCGCGTTTTCCTGCTTGTATTGCCCCAGCATCAGCAGTTCGCTGTTTTTCAGCAGCAGTTCCTGGCGTAATGCCCGGTTTTCAAGTTCGAGCTGGTCTCGTGAAGACAGCGTTTGAGAAACGGAGTCGAGCAGTTCACGGGGACCATTTGATATAAAGTAGAAAGGACTGACGGCGGTATCCATGTACGTTCGGATCTGGCTGAACGTACCGAGGCGGCTATCGGCAATAATGACGCCAAGCGCAACCAGAACCGCCAGAATGAGGCGAAACTGTAGCGATGGGCCACGGCTAAAAATTGGCTTCATAGGCTATGCGTATTCTCGTGTCAGAGAGAAAGGGTAGCGATTCGCTACCCTTTCACCATGACTACTCTTCGCTGAACAAGTCGCCGCCGTGCATGTCGATCATTTCCAGCGCCTTGCCACCACCGCGGGCGACGCAAGTCAGTGGATCTTCTGCAACTACGACAGGAATACCTGTCTCTTCCATCAACAGGCGGTCGAGGTTACGCAGCAGCGCACCACCACCGGTCAGAACCATACCGCGCTCGGAGATGTCGGACGCCAGCTCTGGTGGGCACTGTTCCAGCGCAACCATTACCGCGCTCACGATGCCCGTCAGTGGTTCCTGCAGTGCTTCCAGAATTTCGTTGGAGTTCAGGGTAAAGCCGCGTGGAACACCTTCCGCCAGGTTACGGCCACGCACTTCGATCTCACGCACTTCATCGCCCGGATACGCAGAACCGATTTCGTGTTTGATACGCTCTGCGGTGGCTTCACCGATCAGAGAGCCGTAGTTACGGCGCACGTAATTGATGATGGCTTCATCGAAGCGGTCACCACCGATACGTACGGAGGAGGAGTACACCACGCCGTTCAGTGAGATAACGGCCACTTCAGTGGTACCACCACCGATATCCACCACCATAGAACCGGTGGCTTCAGAAACAGGCAGACCCGCACCGATTGCCGCAGCCATTGGCTCTTCAATCAGGAACACTTCACGTGCGCCTGCACCCTGGGCAGATTCACGGATTGCGCGACGTTCTACCTGGGTTGCGCCAACCGGCACACACACCAGAACACGCGGGCTTGGGCGCATGAAGCTGTTGCTGTGAACCTGCTTGATGAAGTGCTGAAGCATTTTTTCAGTCACGAAGAAATCAGCGATAACGCCGTCTTTCATTGGGCGAATAGCGGCGATGTTGCCAGGGGTACGACCCAGCATCTGCTTCGCGTCATGACCCACTGCGGCCACGCTTTTCGGCGAGCCTGCACGATCCTGACGAATGGCCACAACAGAAGGCTCATTCAATACGATGCCTTGTCCTTTTACATAAATAAGGGTATTCGCGGTACCCAGGTCAATGGACAGGTCATTGGAAAACATGCCACGAAATTTTTTCAACATACTAAGGGATAATCCTGAAAGCTGGGGCGGAAAACAAAATCCGCTTACTTTACCAACCACACGCAGCAGCGACAAGGCGCAAAAATCATCTGCAACGGTGAAAATTTGTGCAGTACGTTTCCTGTTGTTACAAATTCATCCCCTGACTCCCTCAGGGCTGAGTAAACAGTCGTGTTCCTCACTGATATTTGTAACCCATTAAAGGTCGTTCACTGGCTTTTTGCTCGACATACTCAAAGCTACAGGCGCGATATTCTACGTGAAAACAACGTAAACGGCAGGTCAAACAGAGTATCTTTGCAAATATTTTTTCACGTTGGTGTCAAGCGGCTGAGAGGCGGCAAAAAAATCGCCCTGACCGCCCGTCACTCCGCGCTCTGTTAACATCTGCCATTCGCCTCTGGAGCGCACGCCTGCGGCAAATACCTGTGTTCGCGTTCCCTTACACGCTTCAACCAGACTCTGAACCAGCAGCTGGTTTTCCGTGCGCTTCTCAATATTCCTTACCAGCCCCGGATGTAGCTTTAATAGCTCCACATCCAGCTCCTTGATCCAACTGGTACTGACCAGCGTTAAACCCGCCTGCGTTACCGCGACACGGGCACCGAGCGCGTTGATCAAACGGACCACCGGACGCAACCGGCTGATGTGTTGACCCACATCCGCCTCAGCAAGTTCAAAAATAATGCGTTTGCGTTGCGATTTTTCGCATTGCATTAATGTATCACGCAGCCAGCGCTGAAAACGCGGGCGTATTAATGACTCAACGGTAACCTGTAACGCCAGATTCTCTTCAGGCCAGAATGATAAAAATGGAATCAAGCGTGTAATTTGCTGGCGGTCATACTCTTCGGAGAGCCCAAATTGCAGAACCATCGGCAGATATTCCGCAGAAATAACCTCTTCCGTCCCGTCGAAAATACGGCACATCAATTCCCGGTGGTGGACAAAACCGTTCTTCATGACCGCCGGTTTTTGATAAATACGCGGCCCGCCGCGACTCAGCATTTGCTCAATCAAAGTACGCCAGCGCACGTTTCCACGCCCCTTTTCAGGCAGCGAATCATCATAGACCGCCCATCCGTTCGCCCCTTGCAATACCGCGTTGCGGGTGGCCGCTTCCGCATGCTCCATCACCTGCTCTGTCGACTGTCCGCCGCGCCAGGCGCAAATCCCCATATGGACCATATCGTCTCTGTCGAGCATTTTGCTCTGCGGCAGCGCGTCGACGGCCTTAAGTAGCTGGCTGGCAATGCTTTCTGATTCCTTCAGCGTGCGATGCGGCAGCAATACGGCAAAGTCACTGCGGTGGTAGCGGGCCAGCAGCGCCCCCGGATAGCGCATAATAAAGGTGGAGAGCAGGTTGATCAGCGTAAAGAGATTTTCTTCCGCCGCCCGCTGCCCCCATGTGTCGCGCAGCAGATCGAAATCGGGCAGGCGAATCATCATCACCACCCCGTGCGTGCCCACTTTTTCCGGGTCGTCGAGCAGCGTGGCGAGTTGATTGTCAAAGAAAAGGCGGTTGTTCAGGCCGGTTTTATTATCCTGCGCGGCATAAGAGCGGATCAGCGTATCCATTCGGCTGCGCTGGTCGCTGGCAAACTGGATCTCTGAGAGCAGCGTATCCAGCGCGCTGCTGGCGCGTGAGGGCCATTCATGGACCGAGCCGCGAACCTGCGGGCCGCGTTCACCGTTCAGGATACGCACGGAGCGGATCTCCAGCAGTTCCTGGCCTGAAAGCTGGCGGCGCAGCCAGCGGACCGCGAGAAAAATCAGCAAAATAATGAAGGCGACGGCAACAGTGAGCGGCGCGGTGGTCATCATAGAACGGAAATAGCTGGCCATCGGATCGAGGTAGACCATGTGTATGGTCATCCCCGGATTTTTGAGGGAGTGTACCGTTACTTCCCGATACTGACTCACCACGCCCGCAGGTCGATAGCTGTCCTGTCGTTCATGGCTTAAAACCGGATGCTTTCCCTGCTGGATGTCGACCTGAATAATATCAACCGGCACCATCAACTCATCCAGCTCCCGGGATAGCTCAGGAAGTGGAGTGGTCAACAGACGCGTATCAATGACCGACGCAACGGACTGCACCCGGTTGACCAGTTTGTCCTGAATGGCGTTATAAAAGCTCAGAGAGCAACCAAGAAGCGTGACAAAGATGGTAAGCCCCGTCAGCAGGGTGATAAAAGCCGAGAACTTCGTCGTTAATCGCATCCTTGAGATTACTCCGTGGGTTGATGGGGTAGCGAGTAAGCGCTAACTTGCATTTCAAATGCGGCATACTACCAAACCTGGCGTATCTGGCAATTTATTGCGTTAAATCGGCATTGCTTTACCCTGAGCGAGTATAGTCTTCAGGAACTCTTTTCCAATCATCTGAGCCGTGAGGACCCCGTATGCAGGCTTTAATCTTAGAACAGCAGGACGGCAAAACGCTTGCCTCAGTACAGGCCGTAGAAGAGACTCGCCTGCCGGAAGGCGACGTCACCGTCGACATCGACTGGTCCAGTTTAAATTATAAAGATGCGCTGGCGATCACCGGCAAGGGTAAAATCATCCGAAATTTCCCTATGGTGCCGGGTATTGATTTTGCTGGCCGGGTTCATAGCAGCGAAGATCCCCGTTTTCATGCGGGCCAGCAGGTGCTGCTCACCGGCTGGGGCGTGGGCGAAAATCACTGGGGCGGGCTGGCAACGCAGGCGCGCGTGAAGGGCGACTGGCTGGTGCCTATGCCGAAAGGCATAGATGGTCGCAAAGCGATGATCGTTGGTACCGCAGGCTTTACCGCCATGCTGTGCGTGATGGCGCTGGAAGAGGCGGGTGTTCGCCCCGAGTCGGGTGAAATTGTTGTGACCGGGGCCAGCGGTGGCGTGGGCAGCACGGCGGTCACGCTGCTGCACAAGCTGGGTTATCAGGTTGCGGCGGTTTCCGGCCGTGAAAGCACGCATGATTATCTGCGCCAGCTCGGCGCCAGCCGCATTCTTGGCCGCGATGAGTTTGCCGAGACCCGCCCGCTGGAAAAACAGGTCTGGGCAGGTGCGGTGGATACCGTCGGTGACAAGGTGCTTGCAAAAGTCCTGGCGCAGATGAACTACGGCGGCTGCGTGGCAGCCTGCGGCCTGGCGGGCGGATTTGCCCTGCCAACGACCGTCATGCCATTTATTCTGCGTAACGTCCGCCTGCAGGGCGTGGATTCCGTGATGACGCCTGCGGCTCGCCGTGCAGAGGCATGGGAGCGTCTGGTGCGCGATTTGCCGGAATCGTTCTATACCCAGAGCGCTACCGAAATTACGCTCAGCCAGGCACCTGAATATGCCAGTAAGATCATGGATAACCAGTTCCACGGCCGCGCGCTGGTGAAAATCGCCTAATCTTCAAATTTTCGTGACATATTCGCGCTAACGCTTCTCCTCCGTCATGCTTAGAAAAACGCATGACGGAGGATGCCATGAAAAACCGAAAACTGACGGAAGCCGACGTAACGTCTGAGTCTGTCTTTATGTTACAGCGCCGCCAGATCCTGAAAATGCTTGGCATCAGCGCCACGGCACTGACGCTCTCTCCAGCGGCACACGCCGACCTGCTCGACTGGTTTAAAGGCAACGATCGCCCTAAGGCGCCTTCCGGTGCCCCGCTTACCTTTACCAAACCCGCAGAATGGCAAAACACGCTGGCGCTCACGCCGGAAGATAAAGTCACCGGCTACAACAACTTCTACGAATTTGGTCTGGATAAAGCCGATCCTGCCGCCAATGCCGGCAGCATGAAAACCGATCCGTGGACGCTGAAAATCGACGGTGAAGTGGCAAAACCTCTGACGCTGGATCATCACGATCTGACCACCCGCTTCCCGCTTGAAGAGCGTATCTATCGCATGCGCTGCGTAGAGGCCTGGTCGATGGTGGTGCCCTGGGTAGGCTTCCCGCTGCATAAGCTACTGGCGATGGTTGAACCCACCAGCAACGCAAAATACGTCGCCTTCCAGACGCGCTACGCCCCGGACGAGATGCCGGGCCAGAAAGACCGGTTCATCGGCGGCGGGCTGGAGTATCCCTACGTTGAAGGGTTACGTCTTGACGAAGCCATGCATCCCCTTACCCTCCTGACCGTCGGCGTTTACGGCAAGGCGCTTCCGCCGCAGAACGGTGCCCCCATCCGTTTAACCGTGCCGTGGAAATACGGTTTCAAAGGGATTAAATCGATCGTCAGCATTAAGCTGACCCGCGAACGTCCGCCGACGACATGGAACCTGGCGGCGCCGGGTGAATACGGCTTCTTCGCCAACGTGAACCCGCATGTGGATCATCCCCGCTGGTCGCAGGCGACGGAACGCTTTATTGGCTCCGGCGGCGCGCTGGACGTGAAGCGCCAGCCCACGCTGCTGTTTAACGGGTATGCGGATGAAGTGGCGTCCCTTTACCGTGGCCTCAATTTACGGGAGAACTTCTGAGTGCGTTTAACGGCAAAGCAGATTACCTGGCTGAAAGTGCTGCTGCATTTAGCCGGGATACTTCCTTTTATCTGGCTGTTCTGGGCGGCCAGCCAGGGCCTCTTTAGCGCCGATCCGGCAAAGGATATCCAGCATTTTACCGGTCGGATGGCTCTGAAATTTTTGCTGGCCACCTTGCTCGTCTCGCCGCTGGCGCGCTACGCTAAACAGCCATTATTGATACGCACCCGTCGACTTTTGGGGCTATGGTGTTTTGCCTGGGCGACCCTGCACCTCACCAGTTACGCCCTGCTGGAACTGGGAATTAACAATCTGACACTGCTTGGCCGCGAGCTGGTAACACGCCCTTACCTGATGCTGGGCATTGTTAGCTGGCTGATCCTGCTGGCGTTAGCGCTGACATCCACGCAATATGCGCAGCGAAAGCTGGGCCGTCGCTGGCAGTTGCTGCACAACTTCGTCTATCTTGTCGCGATCCTCGCCCCCATTCATTATCTGTGGTCGGTGAAGATCCTCTCTCCGCAGCCGGTCCTTTACGCGCTGGCAGCCGTGGCGCTTTTAGCATGGCGTTACAAGAAGTTCCGCCAGTGGTTGCGATAGTTCGCGAAACTGTGCGTTTTCCCGCAGATTACCTCTCAACCGCAAATCTTTTTTGGATTGCGGTTGATAATCTTCCCTGATAAGACCAGTATTTAGCTGCCAAATGCTACGAAATCGTTATAATGTGCGACCTTGGTTCGCCTGACAGCGGTTTTGGGCCTCTGAAAAGGTGACATTTGCGCTTCGACGGTATATTTTGTTTTTTACCCGACAATCGCAGGAGATAGCGGCATAATGACTGATAAGTTCCACATCTTAGTTTTAAACGGACCGAACCTGAACATGCTCGGCACCCGTGAGCCAGAGAAGTACGGCACGCTGACATTGAGCGAAATTGTTAACCGTCTGAGCACGGAAGCAGCCTCGCTGAATGTGGATTTGGATCATTTTCAGTCAAACGCGGAGTACGCAATCATCGACCGTATTCATCAGGCTAAAGACACTGTGGACTATATCCTGATCAATCCGGCCGCGTTTACGCACACCAGTGTTGCTATCCGCGACGCACTGCTCGCGGTGAGTATCCCGTTTATCGAGATCCACCTGAGTAACGTGCACGCCCGAGAGCCGTTCCGCCACCATTCGTATCTGTCGGATATCGCTGCTGGCGTTATCTGCGGACTGGGCGCAGACGGCTATTCATACGCTTTACAGACAGCGGTAAAACGCTTGTCACAATCACACTAAACAAGAGTACGGAACCCACTCATGGATATTCGTAAGATTAAAAAACTGATCGAGCTGGTTGAAGAATCAGGCATCTCCGAACTGGAAATTTCTGAAGGCGAAGAGTCTGTACGCATCAGCCGTGCAGCCCCAGCCGCTAGCTTCCCGGTAATGCAGCAAGCTTACGCTGCGCCAGTGCAGCAGCCTGCGCTTTCCGCAGCCGTTGCACCAGCAGCTGAAGCCGCACCTGCCGCTGCAGCAGAAATCAGTGGTCACATCGTACGTTCCCCAATGGTTGGTACTTTCTACCGCACCCCGAGCCCGGACGCGAAGGCGTTCATCGAAGTGGGTCAGAAAGTCAACGTAGGCGATACCCTGTGCATCGTTGAAGCGATGAAAATGATGAACCAGATCGAAGCTGACAAGTCAGGTACTGTGAAAGCGATTCTGGTCGAAAGTGGTCAGCCGGTTGAATTTGACGAGCCGCTGGTCGTCATCGAGTAACGAGGCGAACATGCTGGATAAAATTGTTATCGCCAACCGTGGCGAGATTGCACTGCGTATTCTTCGTGCCTGTAAAGAACTGGGCATCAAGACCGTGGCCGTGCACTCAAGCGCGGATCGCGATTTAAAACACGTATTGCTGGCGGATGAGACGGTCTGTATTGGCCCGGCTCCGTCCGTAAAAAGCTATCTGAACATCCCGGCTATCATCAGCGCCGCTGAAATCACCGGCGCGGTGGCAATTCATCCGGGTTACGGCTTCCTCTCTGAGAACGCCAACTTTGCTGAGCAGGTTGAACGCTCAGGCTTTATCTTCATCGGTCCGAAAGCCGACACCATTCGCCTGATGGGCGACAAAGTGTCTGCAATCACCGCAATGAAAAAAGCCGGTGTTCCAACCGTGCCAGGCTCTGACGGCCCTCTGACCGACGACATGGATGCTAACCGTGCTCATGCTAAACGCATTGGCTACCCGGTTATCATCAAGGCGTCCGGCGGCGGCGGCGGTCGCGGTATGCGCGTTGTGCGCAGCGATGCTGAACTGGCGCAGTCCATCTCCATGACCAAAGCGGAAGCGAAAGCGGCTTTCAGCAATGACATGGTGTACATGGAAAAATACCTGGAAAACCCACGCCACATCGAAATTCAGGTGCTGGCTGACGGTCAGGGTAACGCGATCTATCTGGCAGAACGTGACTGCTCCATGCAGCGTCGTCACCAGAAAGTGGTCGAAGAAGCGCCAGCGCCGGGCATTACCCCGGAACTGCGTCGCTACATCGGCGAGCGTTGCGCCAAAGCGTGCGTTGATATCGGCTATCGCGGGGCGGGTACCTTTGAGTTCCTGTTCGAAAACGGCGAGTTCTACTTCATTGAGATGAACACCCGTATTCAGGTTGAACACCCGGTTACCGAAATGATCACCGGCGTTGACCTGATCAAAGAGCAGCTGCGTATCGCAGCCGGTCAGCCTCTGTCCATCAAGCAGGAAGAAGTTGTGGTGAAAGGCCATGCGGTAGAGTGCCGTATCAACGCCGAAGACCCGAACACCTTCCTGCCAAGCCCGGGTAAAATCACGCGTTTCCACGCGCCGGGTGGTTTTGGCGTGCGCTGGGAGTCTCATATCTACGCCGGCTACACCGTACCGCCGTACTATGACTCAATGATCGGCAAGCTCATCTGCTACGGCGAAAACCGTGACGTGGCCATTGCCCGCATGAAGAACGCCCTGCAGGAGCTGATCATCGACGGTATTAAAACCAACGTTGATCTGCAGATGCGTATCATGAGCGACGAGCACTTCCAGAATGGTGGAACGAATATCCACTACCTGGAGAAAAAACTCGGCCTGAACGAGAAGTAAGAGAGCTGTGTTGCTAAAAGGCCGGATTATCCGGCCTTTTTTTATTTCTGGGGATCGCAAAGCCCCATCATGTACAATCCCCGCTTTCTGCATCCACAAGGGACAAAAAATGGACAAACGTTTTGTTCAGGCCCATAAAGAAGCGCGCTGGGCGCTGTGGCTGACCCTTCTCTATCTTGCTGCATGGTTAGTAACTGCTTACTTACCTGACTCCGCTATTGGCATCACCGGCCTGCCGCACTGGTTCGAAATGGCCTGCCTGCTGGTACCGCTGGTGTTTATCCTGCTGTGCTGGGCAATGGTGAAATTCATCTATCGCGATATTCCGCTGGAGGACGATGATGCAGCTTGAAGTCATTCTGCCGCTTGTCGCATACCTGCTGGTCGTGTTTGGTTTATCCATTTACGCCATGCGCAAAAGAACGACCGGTGCTTTTCTGAACGAGTATTTCCTCGGCAGCCGTTCGATGGGCGGCGTTGTGCTGGCAATGACGCTGACCGCGACCTATATCAGCGCCAGCTCGTTTATTGGCGGCCCCGGTGCGGCCTACAAGTACGGGTTAGGCTGGGTACTGCTGGCGATGATCCAGCTGCCTGCCGTCTGGCTCTCCCTCGGTATTCTTGGTAAGAAATTTGCCATTCTGGCGCGCCGCTATAATGCCGTCACGCTCAACGACATGCTGTTTGCCCGTTACCAGAGCCGCTTACTGGTGTGGCTGGCGAGCTTAAGCCTGCTGGTAGCCTTTATTGGCGCGATGACCGTACAGTTTATCGGCGGGGCACGCCTGCTGGAAACGGCGGCCGGGATCCCTTACGAGACAGGCCTGCTTATCTTCGGGGTAAGCATCGCGCTCTATACCGCGTTTGGCGGGTTCCGCGCCAGCGTGCTGAACGATACGCTGCAGGGAATGGTCATGCTCATCGGCACGATTGTTCTGCTGGTGGGGATTGTTCATGCCGCGGGTGGACTCACTCATGCGGTGGAAACCCTGGAAGCGATTGACCCGAAACTGATTTCACCGCAGGGCGCGGATGATATCCTCTCGCCGACCTTTATGACCTCGTTCTGGGTGTTAGTCTGCTTCGGGGTGATTGGTCTGCCGCATACCGCCGTGCGCTGTATCTCCTATAAAGACAGTAAAGCCGTTCACAAGGGCATCATCATCGGGACGATTGTAGTCGCGGTCCTGATGTTTGGTATGCACCTGGCAGGTGCATTAGGGCGCGCGGTGATTCCCGACCTTACCGTGCCGGATCTGGTGATCCCGACGCTGATGGTTAAAGTGCTGCCGCCCTTCGCCGCCGGCATTTTCCTCGCAGCGCCAATGGCCGCCATTATGTCGACCATTAACGCCCAGTTACTGCAAAGTTCCGCTACGATCATTAAAGATCTCTATCTGAACCTGCGCCCTGAGCAGGTTGAAAATGAACGTCGCCTGAAGCGGATGTCTGCCGTCATTACGCTGGTGTTAGGAGCTTTGCTGATGTTAGCTGCATGGCGTCCGCCGGAGATGATCATCTGGCTGAACCTGCTTGCGTTTGGTGGGCTTGAAGCCGTTTTCCTGTGGCCGCTGGTATTAGGTCTTTACTGGGAACGCGCGAACGCTGCAGGCGCGCTGAGCGCGATGATTGTTGGCGGTGTGCTGTATGCCATCCTTGCGACATTTAAGATTCAGTATCTGGGCTTCCATCCGATTGTGCCTTCGTTACTGCTAAGTTTACTGGCGTTTGTGGTGGGGAACCGTTTCGGTCAGCCCGCCCCACAACCCGCTATGATTTCTACTGATAAATAAAGAGTTTTGCCATGCCGTGGATCCAACTAAAACTGAACACAACCGGCGCGAACGCCGAAGAGCTAAGCGATGCGCTGATGGAAGCCGGCTCTGTCTCCATCACCTTTCAGGACACGCACGACACGCCGGTCTTTGAACCGCTGCCGGGCGAAACGCGCCTGTGGGGTGATACCGACGTGATCGGCCTGTTCGATGCCGAAACCGACATGAAAGAGGTGGTGGCGATTCTGGAAAACCATCCGCTGCTGGGAGCAGGCTTCGCGCATAAAATCGAACAGCTGGAAGACAAAGACTGGGAACGCGAGTGGATGGACAACTTCCACCCGATGCAGTTCGGCAAACGTCTGTGGATCTGCCCAAGCTGGCGCGAGGTTCCCGATGAAAACGCGGTGAACGTGATGCTTGACCCAGGCCTGGCGTTTGGCACCGGCACCCATCCAACCACGTCTCTGTGCCTGCAGTGGCTGGATGGTCTGGATCTGGAAGGTAAGACGGTGATCGACTTCGGCTGCGGTTCCGGGATCCTCGCGATTGCCGCCCTGAAACTGGGCGCGGCGAAAGCCATCGGGATCGATATCGATCCGCAGGCCATTCAGGCCAGCCGCGATAATGCCGAGCGTAACGGCGTCTCCGATCGTCTGGAGCTCTACCTGCCGGAAGCGCAGCCAGAAGCCATGAAAGCCGATGTGGTGGTCGCAAACATTCTCGCGGGCCCACTGCGTGAACTGGCGCCATTAATCAGCGTGCTGCCGGTTGAGGGCGGTCTGCTGGGACTTTCAGGCATCCTGGCAAGCCAGGCGGAGAGCGTTTGCGAAGCCTACGCCGATCTCTTTGCGCTCGACCCGGTCGTCGAGAAAGAAGAGTGGTGCCGCATTACCGGTCGTAAAAAATAAGTATTTGGCGTGGTCCTCTGACCACGCCTTTTCTCCTCGAATATTCCTCCCGCACCTGGCCTGCCTCCGGTAAAATAACCCTACAAATCATATTGATAAATTTTGATTTGGATAATAAAAATTCACGGGAAGAATATTATGAAACACGTTTATAGCAAGGCAGCGCTGTTAGCGCTGAGCATGATCTCGGCTTCAGCATGCGCATCACACTGGAGCTACAAAGGAGAAAGTTCACCTGAGCACTGGGGCGAACTGGATGAGGCCTACAAGACCTGCCAAAGCGGGATGAACCAGTCCCCGATTGACATCGATTCCACCGTTAACGCCCATCTTTCCCCGCTGCAAACGCACTACGTTGACGGCCCTGTGACGCTGACAAATAATGGCCATACCATTCAGGCAAGCGAGCAGGCCGACACTCGCGACACTATCACGCTGGATAAGCAAACCTGGGCATTACAGCAGTTCCACTTCCACGCGCCGAGCGAAAACACCGTACACGGCAAGCATTACGCGATGGAAATGCACCTTGTGCATAAAAATGCGAAGGGGGAACTGGCGGTGGTCGCGGTCATGTTCGACAAAGGGGCAGAGAACCGTGAACTTGATAAACTGTGGGACGTTATGCCTCAGCAGGCTGAGCTGAACGTCTCCATCAAGCAGGAGCTCAACCTGAATAAGCTGCTGCCGGAAGATAAAACGTACTGGCGCTTTAGCGGCTCGCTGACAACGCCACCGTGTTCAGAAGGCGTCACCTGGATCGTGCTTAAGCATCCTCTGACGGTCTCCGCCGGGCAGCTCGAGAAATTCACCCACACAATGCATCACGATAATAACCGGCCGGTACAGTCTCTCCATGGTCGTGTTATCCTCGAATAACGTCTATTTTTTGCCCTGAGATCATGTTCTAAAATGCGACGCAGATCGCAAAGAAGTGGGGAAATCTGCTGTTAAAAACAGCAGATTATCCCGCTCATCTGTCGCATTTATTCAGAAATGATGAGAAGTTACGGGAAATTGTAAGCGCACATAAAATAGCCATCAGCGCATAACTCAATGATTTCAATAATGAATAATTTTAAACGAAAAGATTGCGCGGCGATTCCTTGATCTACAACAGTGGATTGTTCAAAGTTTGGCCTTTCATCTCGTGCAAAAAATGCGTAATATACGCCGCCTTGCAGTCACAGTATGGTCATTTCTTAACTCATGCGCATCGGACACCACCAGCTTAGAAATCGCCTGATCGCAGCCCCAATGGCAGGTATTACCGACCGGCCGTTCAGGACGCTGTGCTATGAGATGGGAGCCGGTTTAACCGTATCCGAGATGATGTCGTCTAACCCACAGGTTTGGGAAAGCGATAAATCCCGCCTTCGGATGGTGCACATTGATGAACCAGGTATTCGCACCGTGCAAATTGCCGGAAGCGTGCCTGAAGAGATGGCAGATGCCGCGCGTATTAACGTGGAAAGTGGTGCCCAGATTATTGATATCAATATGGGTTGCCCGGCCAAAAAGGTGAATCGCAAGCTTGCAGGTTCAGCCCTTCTGCAATACCCCGACCAGGTGAAAGCTATCCTGACGGCGGTTGTCAGCGCAGTGGACGTTCCTGTTACGTTGAAGATTCGCACGGGTTGGTCGCCGGAACACCGTAACTGTGTAGAGATTGCCCAACTGGCCGAAGATTGTGGTATTCAGGCCCTGACCATCCACGGACGCACTCGCGCCTGTTTGTTCAATGGTGAAGCTGAATACGACAGCATTCGGGCAGTTAAGCAGAAGGTTTCCATTCCGATTATCGCGAATGGCGACATAACTGACCCGCTTAAAGCCAGGGCTGTACTCGACTATACGGGAGCTGATGCTCTGATGATAGGACGTGCAGCTCAGGGAAGACCCTGGATCTTCCGGGAAATCCAGCATTATCTGGACACTGGGGAGCTGCTTGCCCCACTGCCTCTGGCAGAGGTAAAGCGCTTGCTTTGTTCGCATGTTCGGGAACTGCATGACCACTACGGTCAGGCAAAAGGGTACCGAATTGCGCGTAAACACGTCTCCTGGTATCTCCAGGAGCACGCTCCAGATGACCAGTTTCGGCGCACATTCAACGCCATTGAGGATGCCAGCGAACAGCTGGAGGCGTTGGAGGCATACTTCGAAAATCTTGCGTAATGAAATAAAGAGCTGACAGAACTATGTTCGAACAACGCGTAAATTCTGACGTACTGACCGTTTCTACCGTTAACTCTCAGGATCAGGTAACTCAAAAGCCCCTGCGTGACTCGGTTAAACAGGCACTGAAGAACTATTTTGCTCAACTGAATGGTCAGGATGTTAATGACCTGTATGAGCTGGTACTGGCTGAAGTTGAACAGCCACTGTTGGACATGGTGATGCAATACACCCGCGGTAACCAGACCCGCGCTGCGCTGATGATGGGTATCAACCGTGGTACTCTGCGTAAGAAACTGAAAAAATACGGCATGAACTAATTTAGATTAGCTAACTGCTTGTTTAAAAAGGCGCTACCTGGCATGGGGATGCGCCTTTTTTATTGTCTTATTCTTTCACCGTCAACGCTTTGTAAACCTTTGCTTATCTCGCTTTTAAACCGCTTCTTTTCGTGTATATTTCCACCACTTCAGTGGCTCTCTTCTCGCGGAATGACACAATGATTCGTAAATACTGGTGGCTGGTCGTCTTTGCAATCTCCGTTTTTCTATTCGATGCCCTCCTGATGCAGTGGATTGAACTGATGAGCACCGAAACCGACAAGTGCCGCAATATGAACTCCGTCAATCCGCTGAAATTAGTGAACTGTTCAGAACTCGATTAACCCCCTGCCGTCACCAACCTCCCCGTATTACTCACTAAAAACGGGGATTTAAATCCCTTTGAGCCGTTACCTGACGGTGATAATGTCTCGCCCTTCTCAACCTCTCCTGCGTAACGTCATACTCGAGTAGAACCGACCATGCTGGTTAGCCAATACAACCCTATCCTTGTAGCCCTCTCCTTTGCTGTTGCCATCCTTGCTGCTTACACCGCGCTGAATATGGCTGCACGCGTCGCCGGGAGTCAGGGCGTCGCAGCGCGCATCTGGCTGGCGGGAGGCGGTGTTGCGATGGGTATTGGCATATGGGCAATGCACTTTATCGGCATGCTGGCGATGGATCTCTCCATGAGCATGAGCTACAACGCGACCCTGACGATTTTATCTATGGTCATCGCCGTGGGGTCGTCACTGTTTGCGCTATGGCTCGTCAGCTGTGAACAGCTGCGCATGCGCCGCCTGCTCCCCGGCGCTCTGGTGATGGGAATCGGCATTGTTGCCATGCATTACACCGGTATGGCGGCGCTGGAGGTGAGGCCGGGGATCGTTTGGGACACGCTGTGGGTGGCCATTTCGGTCGTGATTGCGCTTGCCGCTTCGCTTGCAGCATTGTGGCTGACCTTCCGCCTGCGTCACGAAGCCGCTCAGGTGGTGCTGATGCGCCTGGGTGCCGCCATCACGATGGGAATTGCTATCGCCGGTATGCACTACGCCGGGATGAAGGCCGCGCAGTTTCCAATGTCCACCATGGTTCACCATCATGGTATTAACGGCAGCTGGCTGGCCGTGCTGGTCAGCGTCGTCGCGCTCTCTATTCTTGGGATCACCCTGCTGGTGTCGATGCTGGATGCCCGCCTGCAGGCACGAACCGCCCTTCTGGCCTCGTCGCTGGCAGAAGCGAACCGGGAACTTGCGCAGCTGGCGCTGCACGATACGCTGACGCGTCTGCCCAACCGTATCCTGCTGGAGGACCGGCTCGATCAGGCCATCAGCAAAGCTGACCGTGAAGGTACCCATTTCGCCCTGATGTTCATGGATCTTGACGGTTTTAAAGCCATCAATGACGCCTACGGCCATGATGTCGGTGACAGGCTGCTGGTCGCCGTTACGCAGCGTCTGCTGCATCTCCTGAAGGGCCAGTTTACCCTTGCACGCATTGGCGGAGATGAGTTTGTTCTGCTGGCTGAGGGAGAAGGTCCGGACGATGCGGCCTCGCTGGCAAATTCGCTGGTGCGGGCGATCGATAGCCCGTTCACTCTCGACCCCTACGAACTGGTGGTAACGCTTAGCATTGGTATCGCCCTGTACCCTCACGACGGCAAAACCGAACGTGAGCTGATGTTTAACGCCGACGCGGCGATGTATCACACCAAGCATATGGGCCGAAACGGCTATCACTTTTTCCAGCCCTCCATGAACACTCTGGCGCAGACCCATCTTCAGTTAATGAACGATCTGTGGATGGCCGTCGATCGTAATGAACTGCGCCTGCTTTATCAGCCAAAGTTTCACGCGCCCGCGGGCCCTCTCCTCGGGTTTGAAGCGCTGCTGCGCTGGCAGCATCCGAAGCAGGGTTTACTGACGCCGGATCTTTTCCTGCCGCTGGCGGAAAAAACCGGGCTTATCATCCCTATTGGTAACTGGGTGCTCAATGAAGCCTGTCGCCAGCTGAGAGAATGGCATCTGCAGGGGCATCGAAACTGGTCAATGGCAGTAAACCTGTCGACGTTGCAGTTCGAACAGCCCTCGCTGGTTAAAACAGTGCTCGACTGCCTGGAGCGCCATCACGTCCCGCCGGAAATGTTGATCCTGGAAGTCACGGAAACTACGGCGATGAGCAACCCCGATGAGAGTGTGCGGGTGCTGACAGAGCTGACGGATGCTGGGGTGAAAGCCTCGATTGATGATTTTGGGACCGGATATTCGAGCCTGCTGTATCTCAAGCGTTTACCGGCCTGTGAACTGAAGATAGACAGAGCGTTTGTGAAAGAGTTAAGCGGTGAAAGCGAGGATGCCACCATTGTCTCTGCGATTGTGGCCCTCGCGAAAACGCTCAACCTGAAAGTCGTGGCCGAAGGTGTGGAAACCGAAGCGCAGCAAGCCTTTTTGACGGAGCTGGGCTGTAATACCTTACAGGGTTATCTGTTAGGTAAACCCGCCAGCGCGCAGACCATCGAGGCGCTTTGTGCACGGGGGGAAATGTTGCCAGGCGCTGAGCCGTAATCATTCTGAGGCGACACGCGCAAGAGAGGGAGTGTCGCCAGAATACTGTCGACCAGGGCTGGCGCCTGCTGATAAAGATTAAAACTGTCGGTATTCATTAACCAGTTTTTAATGATGCCGCTAAAAAAACCGTGGAATACTATCATGGTCAGCTCAACGTTCACCTGCGACGAAATGATGTTTCGAGAAATACATTTTTCCAGCGTAACGCGCAAAGAATCATAATTGAACCCAATACGTTTCCGAATTTCATCCTCTGAAATCATATCGCTAGTAAATTCACATTTATGATACAAAATTTGTAATAGCGCACATTGACGGGGTTCGCATGCGATATACTGAAGCGCAGTAATGAATTGCTCACGAAGTATTAACAACGGATCATCATTTTCGGAGAGAGAAAGCCTGTCGCGAATGATTTCACGTAGCGGTAATTGCTGTTCCCAAATGGCATTAAATATCTCTGCTTTACTGGTAAAGTGCCAGTAGATAGCACCACGCGTAACCTTTGCGGCATCGGCGATATCCGTCAGCGTCGTGCTGGCTACGCCTCGCGTCGCAAACTGCCCGATAGCCGCCTCAATCAACTGCTGTCGGGTTTGTTGAGCCTCTTCTTTCTTTTTACGCGCCATTGACAGCTACTCTTTACTCGCAGGGTATATACATAACATCAGGTTCGGATGGCTGGAAGTATTCACTAAAAGCCGTTTTAATTTTGCACAAAAAAAGTCAATTTACTTAATCTATAAATAATCTAAATACATACCCAGAATTAAATTCACGAAATGGATAAATTTACCGGTTAAGCTCTATTAGCCTGATTTAGCGGGCAGAAGTATAGCCGTATTTTCTACGGGACTGATTCTGATTTTCCTCTCAGGCCTCGTCATTCGCACTTATAAATTAAAAAACATTAAATACCCTCATTATTATACGCAGCTACATTTTATTTTTTCCCTCTGCCCCACTACCGATCTACGGCAAACATCGGTTAATGGGTATTTAAAGGAACAGTCATGACGAATCATTTCAGACGTTTACCCTTAGCCGGTTTCATTGTCTGCGCTGTACTGCTCACTGGATGCGATGGCCAGGAAAATCAACAACAACATGCACAGGCGCCTCAGGTCAGCGTCCATATCGTGAAAAGTGCGCCGCTGGCCGTCACAACTGAACTCCCGGGCAGAACAGATGCGTTCCGCGTTGCGGAGGTTCGTCCACAGGTTAGCGGTATCATTCTGCGTCGCAACTTCACGGAAGGTAGCGATGTAAAAGCTGGGGACTCACTTTATCAAATTGATCCTGCGACCTATCAGGCGGCTTACGACAGCGCGAAAGGCGAGCTGGCAAAGGCGCAGGCGGCGGCCAATATTGCACACCTGACGGTGAAACGTTATCTCCCACTGGTGGGAACACAGTATGTCAGTAAACAAGAGTATGACCAGGCCGTGGCTACGGCCCAGCAGGCAGATGCCAGCGTTGTCGCCGCAAAAGCGGGCGTTGAAAGCGCACGTATCAACCTTGCGTATACCAAAGTAACGTCCCCTGTCGATGGCCGCATCGGCAAATCCAGCGTGACGGAAGGGGCGCTCGTGACGAACGGGCAGGCCGCAGCGCTGGCGACGGTCCAGCAGCTTGATCCGATTTATGTCGATGTGACCCAGTCGAGCAATGAATTTATGCGCCTGAAGCAGACGAGCCTGCAAAAAGGCGACACGGCCAGCAGCGTTGAGCTGCTGATGGAGAATGGTCAGCCCTATCCGCTGAAAGGCACCCTGCAGTTCTCCGACGTTACGGTGGATGAAAGCACCGGCTCAATCACGCTGCGCGCCATTTTCCCGAATCCTCAACACCTGCTGTTACCGGGGATGTTCGTTCGCGCCCGCATTGATGAAGGCACACAACCAGATGCCATTCTGGTTCCGCAGCAGGGCGTGACCCGAACGCCGCGAGGCGACGCAACCGTGCTGGTGGTTAATGATAAAAACCAGGTTGAATCACGTACCGTCGTTGCGCCTCAGGCCATTGGCGACCGCTGGCTGGTGACGGAAGGGCTGAAAAACGGTGACCGCGTGATTGTCAGCGGATTACAAAAAGTCAGACCAGGGGCTACCGTCGTCGCCACGCCAGATACCACCACGACTCCCGCCAGTTAAGGAACGACGACATGGCTAATTTCTTTATTCAAAGGCCGGTTTTCGCCTGGGTACTTGCCATCATTTTGATGATTGCAGGCGGGCTGGCCATTCTCAAACTGCCCGTCGCCCAGTATCCGACGATTGCTCCGCCAGCCGTGGCGATTTCTGCGACCTACCCCGGCGCTGATGCCCAGACGGTGCAGGATACCGTGACCCAGGTTATCGAACAGAACATGAACGGTATCGACAACCTGATGTACATGTCTTCCACCAGCGATTCAGCAGGTAATGTCACCATCACACTGACCTTCGAGTCAGGAACGGATCCGGACATCGCCCAGGTGCAGGTGCAGAACAAGCTGCAGCTCGCCATGCCGCTGCTGCCGCAAGAGGTACAGCAGCAAGGGATTGGCGTTGAGAAATCCAGCAGCAGCTTCCTGCTGGTCGCCGGTTTTGTGTCGGACAACAAAAACCTCACTCAGGATGATATCTCCGACTATGTCGCCTCGAACGTCAAAGATGCTATCAGCCGAACGACGGGTGTCGGCGACGTTCAGCTGTTTGGCGCCCAGTATGCGATGCGCATCTGGCTCGACAGCAACGCGATGAATAAATACCAGCTGACGCCGCTGGATATTATCAACCAGCTGAAAACGCAGAACGACCAGATAGCGGCAGGTCAGTTGGGCGGTACGCCGTCTGTGCCCGGACAGCAGTTGAATGCCTCCATCATCGCGCAAACTCGCCTGAAATCACCGGAAGAGTTTGGCCGCGTGACGCTCAAGGTGAACCAGGACGGCTCGATGGTTCACCTGAAGGATGTCGCTCGCATTGAGCTCGGCGGCGAAAACTACAATATGGTGACCAAAATCAACGGGCAGGCAGCCACCGGCCTGGGGATTAAGCTGGCAACCGGGGCAAACGCGCTGGATACCGCGGCAGCCATCAAGAGCAAACTGGCGCAACTGCAACAGTTCTTCCCGCAGGGGTTGAAGGTCGTCTATCCCTATGACACCACGCCTTTTGTGAAAATTTCTATTCATGAAGTGGTGAAGACCCTGTTTGAAGCGATCGTTCTGGTCTTCCTGGTCATGTATCTGTTCCTGCAAAACCTGCGCGCGACGCTCATTCCGACTATCGCGGTGCCGGTGGTTCTGCTGGGTACCTTCGCGGTTCTTGCGGCGTTCGGTTTCTCCATCAACACCCTGACGATGTTCGGGATGGTACTGGCGATAGGGCTACTCGTTGATGACGCCATCGTGGTGGTCGAGAACGTTGAGCGCGTGATGGTAGAGGACAAGCTGCCGCCGAAAGAGGCCACGCAGAAGTCGATGGAGCAGATCCAGGGCGCGCTGGTGGGGATCGCGATGGTTCTCTCGGCGGTCTTTGTCCCGATGGCCTTTTTTGGTGGCTCGACGGGCGCCATCTATCGCCAGTTCTCGCTGACTATCGTTTCCGCCATGGCGCTCTCCGTGCTGGTTGCGCTGATCCTGACGCCCGCACTCTGCGCAACGCTGCTTAAGCCCGTCTCTGGCGATCATCATGAGAAGAAAGGGGGGTTCTTTGGCTGGTTCAATGCGCTCTTTGATAAGAGCGTGGAGCACTACAGCAACAGCGTAAGCGGTATTTTGCGTAAGACCGGCCGCTATCTGGTGGTGTACGTCCTTATTGTCGGTGGGATGGCGGTGCTGTTCCTGCGCTTACCTACCTCCTTCCTGCCTGAAGAGGATCAGGGGGTATTTATGACGATGGTTCAACTCCCGGCGGGTGCGACCCAGACGCGTACTCAGCAGGTTCTCGACCAGGTTCAGGACTACTATCTGACCCAAGAGAAAGCGAACGTTGAATCCGTCTTTACCGTTAACGGCTTTAGCTTTAGCGGTCAGGGCCAGAACTCCGGTATCGCCTTCGTCAGCCTGAAACCCTGGGAAGAACGTTCTGGGGAGAAAAATAGCGTTGAGGCCATCGTGGGCCGAGCGACAAAAGCGTTCAGCCAGATTAAAGACGGCCTTGTATTTCCGTTTAACCTGCCTGCCATTATCGAACTGGGAACCGCAACGGGCTTCGACTTTGAACTTATCGATCAGGCAAACCTGGGGCATACCCAGCTGACGCAGGCGCGTAATCAGCTGCTCGGCATGGTGAAAGAGCACCCTGACCTGCTGGTTCGCGTGCGTCCTAACGGCCTGGAGGATACACCGCAGTTCAAACTGGATGTCGATCAGGAGAAAGCGCAGGCTCTGGGGATTAGCATTTCTGACGTCAACCAGACGATATCGACGGCGTTGGGTGGTACCTATGTGAATGACTTTATCGATCATGGCCGCGTGAAAAAAGTTTACGTCCAGGCGGATGCGAAATTCCGTATGTTGCCGGGGGACATCAACAATCTCTACGTGCGCAGCGCGAATGGGGAAATGGTGCCGTTCTCATCCTTTAGCAGCGCTCACTGGGTTTACGGTTCTCCTCGTCTGGAACGCTATAACGGCATGCCGTCCATGGAGATCCTCGGTGAGTCAGCCCCAGGGAAAAGTACCGGTGAGGCCATGGTGATGATGGAAAGCCTGGCGGCAAAACTGCCTTCCGGCATCGGCTATGACTGGACGGGAATGTCTTATCAGGAACGCCTTTCCGGTAACCAGGCGCCTGCACTGTACGCCATTTCACTGATCGTGGTGTTCCTGTGCCTGGCTGCACTGTATGAAAGCTGGTCCATACCCTTCTCTGTCATGCTGGTTGTGCCGTTAGGCGTCATCGGGGCTCTTTTCGCAGCGTCGCTGCGCGGGTTAAACAATGACGTATATTTCCAGGTCGGCCTGCTGACAACGATTGGGTTATCGGCGAAAAACGCCATCCTGATCGTCGAATTTGCTAAGGACCTGATGGATAAAGAAGGTAAAGGTATCATCGAGGCCACGCTGGAAGCCTCAAGAATGCGCCTTCGCCCGATCCTGATGACCTCCCTGGCCTTCATTCTTGGCGTCATGCCGCTGGTAATTAGCACCGGAGCCGGGAGCGGCGCGCAAAACGCCGTCGGTACGGGTGTGATGGGAGGCATGCTTTCCGCAACGCTTCTGGCTATTTTCTTTGTGCCCGTTTTCTTTGTGGTTGTCCGGAGACGGTTTACCAACCATAAGGATTAACGTATCCCTGAAGGCACCGTTTGGTGCCTTTTTTATTTTAATATAAACAATGGATTAGTCATTATTGAATCGCATATTAAAAATTCATGAGTTTGCATTAAGTAAAAGCGCCCTCTTGCGACTCCATAATTTCTCCATGAATTTATCCAGAAAACGCTTTTTCTCCATGATTTTTACAAACTACATAATTTGAGATTATTCCACGTGTAACGGGAACTTACCCTGGTGGTAAAATAATCTCCAGTTCGTTAATAGCCCTCCTGGCTTTGTAGCGAATAAGAAATAATACTGAGGTAACATCATGAAAAGATTCATTTCCGTTGCACTTCTCGCTGCGCTGCTTGCTGGTTGCGCGCACGACTCTCCTTGTGTACCGGTTTACGATGATCAGGGCCGACTGGTTCATACCAATACCTGTATGAAAGGCACCACCCAGGATAATTGGGAAACAGCGGGTGCCATCGCCGGCGGCGCTGCCGCAGTAGCGGGTTTAACGTTAGGTATTGTTGCCCTGACGAAGTAACATCTGTTCAGAAAGCGCGGCTCCGGCCGCGCTTTTGCTTTTAATGAGTTCATTATTTTCTAATAAATAACAAAGTTCCGCATTTATTCTTATATTTCATTTCAACCAACCGCTATCAACACCTTTTTCTTATCTCTGATGATTTTCATACATTAATACTATTGAATACTCTGCCAATATTCACCTCAGAAACTATCTCTCCTTTTTATTTCATCCCGGTTAAAACTTTTGCTCCAATTTGTGGCACAGGTTGTCATTTCGCACTGTTTCGGGGCGCTCATTTTATTTAAGCCTGTCTACACTCTGCATTAAGCGTTCAGTTTTCTCTTATCTCGCTGAACTCAAAACTGGCATTACGTTTGCTTTATAAACGTTGGCCAATGCCACAGACAGGTTAAGCGCTTAAAAACGCTTCTATAACAATAAATTTCGCCACACAGGATCCATTATGAAAAAGACGATGATAGCCAGCCTGACCGCTGCAGGCATGTTGTTTGCCATAGCCGGTCAAGCCCATGCGGGAACGACGCTGGATGCCGTTAAAAAGAAAGGTTTTGTTCAATGCGGTATCAGCGACGGTCTGCCTGGCTTCTCTTATGCCGATGCGAACGGCAAATTTACCGGAATTGATGTGGATGTCTGCCGTGGCGTCGCAGCAGCGGTTTTTGGTGATGACAGCAAAGTAAAATACACCCCGCTGACGGCGAAAGAGCGCTTTACGGCGCTGCAGTCCGGCGAGGTTGACATGCTCTCGCGTAACACCACCTGGACCTCCTCCCGCGATGCAGGTATGGGAATGTCATTTACGGGCGTGACCTATTATGACGGCATCGGCTTTCTGACACACAATAAAGCAGGCCTGAAAAGCGCCAAAGAACTGGATGGCGCCACCGTGTGTATCCAGGCGGGTACCGATACCGAGCTGAACGTCGCGGATTATTTCAAAGCAAATAAGATGAAATACACCCCTGTGACTTTCGACCGCTCGGATGAATCAGCCAAAGCGCTGGAATCCGGTCGCTGCGACACCCTGGCCTCTGACCAGTCACAGCTGTATGCCTTACGCATTAAGCTGAGCAATCCGGCGGAATGGATTGTCCTGCCTGAAGTGATCTCCAAAGAACCTCTCGGACCGGTTGTGCGTCGTGGCGATGAAGACTGGTTCTCTATCGTTCGCTGGACGCTGTTTGCCATGCTGAATGCAGAAGAGATGGGCATCAACTCGAAAAATGTTGATGAGAAAGCGGCGAATCCTTCCACCCCGGATATGGCGCACCTGCTCGGTAAAGAAGGTGATTTTGGCAAGGATCTGAAGCTGGATAACAAGTGGGCTTACAACATCATCAAACAGGTGGGTAACTACGCAGAGATCTTCGAGCGTAACGTGGGATCGGAAAGCCCGCTGAAGATCAAACGCGGCCAGAACAATCTCTGGAATAACGGCGGTATTCAGTACGCGCCACCAGTACGTTAAGTCATAGCTGTAACGGGCACTGCTCGGGCAGTGCCCACTCCAGAGTCATGGTTACTGAGGTTTCTTTATGTCCCATCGCCGCTCAGCCGTAAAAGGATCGCTATCCTTTTCTCATCCCGCGGTCCGCGCCTGGCTATTCCAGATTATTGCTATTGTTGCGGTTGTTCTTATCGCCGTGTATCTCATCCATAACACCATCACTAACCTGAATAATCGCGGTATCACCTCCGGTTTTGCGTTTCTGGATCGCAGCGCGGGCTTTGGGATTGTTCAGCACCTTATCGACTATCAGGAGGGTGACACGTACGGACGCGTGTTTGTGGTCGGTTTACTGAATACGCTGTTGGTATCGGCACTTTGTATTGTCTTCGCGTCCATCCTGGGCTTCTTTATTGGGCTGGCGCGTCTTTCTGAAAACTGGCTGCTGCGAAAGCTTTCCACCATCTATATTGAGACGTTTCGCAACATCCCACCGCTGCTGCAGATCTTCTTCTGGTATTTCGCGGTGCTGCGTAATCTTCCCGGTCCCCGCCAGGCCCTCGATGCGTTTGAGCTGTTTTTCCTGAGTAATCGTGGGTTATACATTCCCTCTCCGCAGGTGGCCGAAGGGATTTACTCCTTTATCGTCGCCATTATTGTTGCGCTCGCGATTTCCGTCGGCCTGTTCCGCTATAACCGTAAGCATCAGATTAAAACCGGACAGCTTCGTAAAACATGGGCAGTTGCCGCTGCGCTGATTGTTGGCTTACCGTTAGTTGCTCACTGGCTTTTTGGTGCAGCCTTGCACTGGGATATTCCTCACCTACGCGGATTCAACTTCCAGGGTGGTATGGTGTTAATTCCTGAACTGGCAGCACTCACGCTGGCACTTTCAATTTATACCTCCGCGTTTATTGCGGAAATCATCCGCTCCGGGATCCAGGCCGTGCCTTACGGGCAGCACGAGGCGGCACGTTCACTCGGTTTGCCGAATACCGTGACGCTTCGCCAGGTCATTATTCCGCAGGCTTTACGGGTGATCATTCCGCCCCTGACCAGCCAGTATCTCAACATTGTCAAAAACTCATCGCTGGCAGCTGCCATTGGTTATCCGGATATGGTGTCTCTCTTCGCCGGAACCGTGCTTAACCAGACCGGACAGGCCATAGAAACCATTGCCATCACCATGTCCGTCTATCTAATCATCAGTCTGGCTATTTCGTTGCTGATGAACCTTTATAACCGTCGTATAGCACTGGTCGAGCGCTAAGGATCTATGATGACAAAAGCGATACTGTCGCACTCCTCGCGCCCTGCCAGCTCGACGGGTGGACGTTTTATTCTCTGGGCACGCAAGAATCTCTTCTCCAGCTGGAGTAATAGCCTGCTGACGATTGTCTGCCTGTGGCTAATGTGGGAATTGATTCCTCCCCTGCTGAACTGGGCGGTTATACAGGCCAACTGGGTCGGTTCAACCCGAGCTGATTGCACAAAAGCCGGCGCTTGCTGGGTATTTATTCATGAGCGCTTCGGTCAGTTCATGTATGGGTTGTATCCCCACGAACAGCGTTGGCGGATTAATCTGGCGCTGGTTATCGGCCTGCTCTCTGTTGCAGTCATGTTCTGGAAAAAGCTGCCTCACCGTGGACGCTATATTGCCGTCTGGGCGGTGGTTTATCCGATTATTGTCTGGGTGCTGCTGTATGGCGGTTTTCTGGGGCTGGAACGCGTTGAAACACGCCAGTGGGGTGGCCTGACGCTGACATTGATTATCGCTTCAGTAGGGATCGCCGGCGCGCTACCGTTGGGTATTTTACTCGCCCTGGGTCGCCGTTCAAAAATGCCGGTCGTACGCGTGCTCTCCGTTATCTTTATTGAGTTCTGGCGCGGCGTACCGCTTATCACCGTACTGTTTATGTCGTCGGTCATGCTGCCACTGTTTATGGCGGAAGGTACAACGATCGACAAGCTGATCCGTGCCCTGGTCGGGGTGATTCTCTTCCAGTCCGCCTATGTCGCTGAAGTTGTACGCGGTGGCCTGCAGGCATTGCCTAAAGGCCAGTACGAAGCGGCGGAATCACTGGCGCTCGGTTACTGGAAAACGCAGGGACTGGTGATCCTTCCGCAAGCGCTCAAGCTGGTTATCCCTGGGCTGGTCAATACGATCATTGCTCTCTTTAAAGATACCAGCCTGGTGATCATCATCGGATTGTTCGATCTCTTTAGCAGCGTGCAGCAGGCAACCGTTGACCCTGTCTGGCTGGGTATGTCCACCGAGGGATATGTCTTTGCCGCTCTGATCTACTGGATCTTTTGTTTTAGCATGTCGCGCTACAGCCAGCATCTGGAAAAGCGCTTTAACACCGGGCGTACACCGCACTGAGGAAATTATGAGCCAAATGACTATGACAACCGCCAACGCGATGATTACGCTGGAAAACGTCAATAAATGGTATGGACAGTTTCATGTCCTGAAGGACATCAATCTTAAGGTAAAGCAGGGCGAACGCATCGTCCTTTGCGGCCCTTCCGGTTCAGGTAAATCCACAACCATTCGCTGTATTAACCATCTTGAAGAGCATCAGCAAGGGCGCATTGTGGTTGATGGTATTGAACTGAATGAAGATATCCGCAATATCGAACGCGTGCGGCAGGAAGTGGGAATGGTATTTCAGCACTTTAATCTGTTTCCACACCTGACCGTTCTGCAGAACTGTACGCTTGCGCCGATTTGGGTCCGAAAGATGCCGAAACAGGAAGCGGAGGCGCTGGCGATGCACTACCTTGAACGCGTACGCATCGCGGAACATGCCAATAAGTTTCCAGGTCAGATCTCGGGCGGGCAACAACAGCGCGTGGCTATCGCCCGTTCGCTGTGCATGAAACCCAAAATCATGCTGTTTGACGAACCAACATCTGCGCTGGATCCCGAAATGGTGAAAGAAGTACTGGATACCATGATTGGGCTGGCCCAATCCGGCATGACGATGCTGTGCGTAACGCATGAGATGGGATTCGCGAGAACCGTGGCCGACCGGGTGATCTTTATGGATCGCGGGGAGATTGTTGAGCAAGCACCGCCGGATGAGTTCTTTGCGCATCCGAAGTCAGAACGTACGCGAGCATTTTTATCGCAGGTGATACATTAGTCGTTTGCTCTGCCGGGTGGCGGCTTCGCCTTACCCGGCCTACCGTTTTTCCGGCGCATAAACGCAAAAAGGCCATCCTTTCGGATGGCCTTTTCACTTATTTGATGTCTGGCAGTTCCCTACTCTCACATGGGGAGACCCCACACTACCATCGGCGCTACGGCGTTTCACTTCTGAGTTCGG